>CALRPR020000008.1:0-71177 GCA_943370125.1 Allobosea thiooxidans
CTTCCGCGAGTTACGCGCCCGGTGCGGCGGGGGTGCTTGATACCAGGCCCGGCATGACCGCCGGCGTTTGGCAGATGCGCCCGGAAAGCCGCGGCTTCATCGCGGCCCGCAGTGCTGATCCGCGCGAACAACCGACCATCAACCCGAATTATTTGGCAGAAGACCGTGACCAGCGCAGCATTGTCGCGGGGCTTCGCATGATGCGTGAATGGTTCAGCAAGCCCGCGCTGCAACGCTTCATGGTGGCGGAATCCATGCCGGGGCCGGAAGTGCAGACAGATGAGGAATGGCTGCACTACGCGCGCCAGATTGGCAGCACGGTGTTCCATGCCTCCTGTTCCTGCCGCATGGGGCCGGATGTGATGTCGGTGGTGGATGAAAGGCTGCGCGTGCATGGGCTTGAAGGGCTGCGTGTGATTGATGCCTCGGTCATGCCTGCCGTGACCTCCACCAATACCAATGCGCCGACGATCATGATCGCGGAAAAGGGCGCGGACATGCTGCGCGCGGATGCGCGGGCGCGGCTGGCGGCGTGAATGCCGGGCATTTCCCGCATTTCAGACCCCGTTCGCGTGGCTTCTGATCCTGATCAAATCACGGCCTGTCCATTTGGGCAGACTTATCACTCTTTGGTTTTTTGCGTATTTGCGTGAATATAGCGGCTCAAGGGCCAGTGTGATCTGGCAGAAGGGTGGGAGTTAACGACATGAGCGCAGTCATGGAAGCGACAAGGGCGACGGGCAGCGACAAGGGGCTGGATTACGATGCCATTGTCATTGGTGCGGGCATGTCCGGGCTTTATCAGCTGATCCGGCTCCGCCAATTGGGCATGAAGGCGCGGGTGTTTGAAGCCGGCACAGGGGTGGGTGGCACTTGGTATTGGAACCGCTACCCGGGCTGTCGCTTCGATTCGGAAAGCTATTCCTATGGCTATTCCTTCGACCAGGATTTGCTGAAGGAATGGCATTGGACCGAACATTTCGCGCCGCAGCCGGAAACCGAACGCTATCTGAACCTGGTCGCCGATAAATACGATTTGCGCCGCGATATCCAATTCTCTGCGCGCGTGAAGGCGGCGCGCTGGGATGAGGCAACGCGAAGCTGGACCGTGACATTGGAAGATGGCAGCACGCATAAAACGCGCTTCCTGATCACCGCGATTGGCGCACTTTCCGCACCGACCATGCCGCAATTTCCGGGCATTGCCGATTTCAAGGGCCAATCCTTCCACACCGGGCTTTGGCCGAAGGAAAAGGTGGATTTCACCGGCAAGCGCGTGGCGGTGATTGGCACGGGCGCTTCCGGCGTGCAGACCATTCAGGAAGTGGCGAAAACCGCCAAGCAACTTGTGGTCTTCCAGCGTACGCCCAATTGGTGCGCGCCCTTGCATAATGGCAAGATCAGCGCCGAGGAAATGGCGGAAATCCGTGTCCGCTATGATGAGATTTTCAAGCGTTGCCAGGAAACCTTCTCCTGCTTCCTGCACACCCCTGATCCGCGCAATACCTTTGATGTCTCGGCCGAGGAACGTGAGGCATTCCTGGAAAAGCTCTATTCGGAAAAGGGTTTCGGGATTTGGGTTGGCAATTTCAAGGATTTGCTGACCAATCGGGCGGCGAATGAGGAAGTGTCGCGCTTTGTGGCGAATAAAATCCGCCAGCGCGTGAAGGACCCGAAAGTCGCCGAGATGCTGATTCCAACGAATCACGGCTTCGGCACCAGGCGCGTGCCTTTGGAAACCTTCTATTTCGAATGCTACAATCAGCCAAATGTGACGCTGGTGGACAGCAAAGCAACCCCGATCGAGCGCATTACGCCAACCGGCATCAAGACGAGCGAAGCCGAATATGAATTCGATATCATCGTCTATGCCACTGGCTTTGACGCGCTGCGCGGTGCTTTCGACCGGATTGAATTCCAGGGCGCGGATGGCGTGACTCTCAAGGAAATATGGCAGGATGGCGCGACTTCTCTGGTCGGCATGATGCAAAAGGGCATGCCGAATATGTTCATGCTGCTGGGGCCGCATACCGCGCTTGGCAATATTCCGCGTTCCATTGAATTCAATGTGGAATGGGTGAGCGATCTGCTGGGCTATGCGCAAACCAAGCGCATTACGCGCGTGGAAGCGACTGAAGCGGCGATGGAAAAATGGATGGATCACGTCATGGAATTGGCCAAGGGCCTGCTTTCCATGGAGGTGGATTCCTGGATGACTGGCGTCAATTTGAATGTTGCCGGCAAGCAAAAGCGCATCGTCGCGCGCTATACCGGTAGCGCGCCAAGCTATCGTGCCTGGGCGAATGATATGGCGGCGCAGGGCTATGCCGGGATTACGCTGGAATAAGCGTCAAGTCAGGCATTGAACGCAACGGAACCAAGCGCCGCAAGATCATAACCGCCAAGCCGCGCGGCGCGCGTCGCGAAGACCTCGCCCCGCGTGAAGGCCAGTAATTTCTGCACGGCGTCGCTGAAGAAGTGGCGCCGGTCCATCACCAGGTCAAAACGCTCGCGGAATAGCGGCAGGAAAGTCAGGCCGCGCGCCGCGGCTTCGGCGCGAATGCCAAAGCCGACATCGGCACGGCCTTCAGCGACACTGGCCGCGACTTCATCTTCTGAAAGGGCAGGGGTGGGTAGGAAGCCAATCTGATCAAGGCGCAGCCCCGCTTCTGAAAGCAAATGCGTGAGCAACACATGGCTGCCAGCGCGCGGCTGGCGCCCGGCGACACGCAAGCCGGGCCTCGCCAAATCTGGGATGCCTGTCAGTACGCCAGGGTTGCCTTGCGGCAGGATCAAGCCTTGCTCTCGCCAGGCCCAAATAATGCCGACAAAGCCGCGCCCGGCCAGGAACTCACGTGCCGCGGGTTCGTTGAAGCTGTTGCTGTCAGGGTCCAGCAAATGGCTGGCGGCAACCAGAGCCTCGCCCTCGGCCAACGCGATCAGCCCATCCAGGCTGCCGCCGCCGCGTAGCGCAAGCCCGCAGCCCGATTGCCGCGCCGCCCAATCAAGTAGCGGGTCGTGGCTGCCGGCCAGGATGGGGGGCGGGTCCAGGCGTTGTGCCGCGCCGGCATCGGCCTGGGCGGCGAGCCAGCGTTCAAGCTGCCGGCGTGGGAAAAGCCATTTCCCGCCAAGCTGCGCCGCCGGCAGCTTTTGTGTGCGCGCAAGCTCATAAAGTGAGCGTTCGGAAAGGCGGAGGAAGCGCGCGGCTTCCTTAAGCGTTAGGACATCCGGCATTTGATGGCGAATTTCGGCAAATGCCGGCACTTAGTCAAGCGCCACGGCGAATTGACGCAGGTTTCACCGATCTGCATTTAAGCCTGATACCGGGAGGATGGGGTGCAGGACCTTGCCAGCGCATTCACAACTGCTTTTAGCTTGATCCTTTCGCTGGACCCGGCGGTGCTGGCTATTGTGGCGCTGTCTTTGCGCGTGAGCCTTTCCGCGCTGTTCTTGGCGGCACTGATTGGCCTGCCGCTTGGGGCGCTTTTGGCGGTGGCGCGGTTTCCGGGGCGGGGGGGCGTGATCACGCTGACCAATGCGCTGATGGGGCTGCCGCCGGTGGTGGTGGGGCTGCTGATTTATCTGCTGCTGTCGCGGTCCGGGCCGCTTGGTTCCTTCGGGTTGTTGTTCACGCCGGGCGCCATGATCCTGGCTCAGGCCGTGCTGATCACGCCCATTCTGGCAGCGCTGACGCGCCAGGTGCTGGAAGGCATGTGGGAAGAATATGCGGAACAGTTGCGGTCCTTTGGTGCGGGGCCGTGGCGCGCGGTGCCGACCCTGCTGTGGGATGGGCGCTTTCTGTTGCTGACCGTGCTGCTGGCGGGGTTTGGTCGGGCAGCGGCGGAAGTGGGCGCGGTGATGGTGGTGGGCGGCAATATTGAAGGCTTCACCCGCGTGATGACGACCGCAATTGCGCTTGAAACCAGCAAGGGCGATTTGCCGCTGGCGCTGGCGCTTGGGATTGTGCTGATGGCAATTGTGCTTGGCGTGAATGCGCTGGCGCAGGGGGTGCGGGGCATTGCCGGGCGCTGGGCCGGCTGACATGCGCGCACCCGATTCCATTCTGCCGCTTTGCACAGAAGGCTTGGGTTTTTCCGCAGGTGGCGCGGAGATTCTGAGCGATGTTTCGCTGAAGATTACCGCTGGCGCGCCGACTCTGCTGATTGGCGCGAATGGTGCGGGGAAAAGCGTGCTGCTGCGGCTGCTGCATGGCTTGCTGAAGCCCTCAGCCGGGCGGGTTTTCTGGGCGATGCCAACCGACCAAGCCGCGCGGCGCCAGGCGATGGTGTTTCAGCGCCCGGTGCTGCTGCGCCGTTCGGTGTTGGCCAATACGCTCTACCCGCTGACGCTGGCTGGAGTGGCGCAGGGTGAACGTCTGGCGCGGGCAGAGGAAGCGCTGGCGTTGGTGGGGCTTGCGGATCGCGCAGATGAACCGGCGCGCATGCTTTCTGTTGGCCAGCAGCAACGCTTGGCGCTGGCGCGCGCCGCGGCGCTCCAGCCGGAATTGCTGTTTCTGGATGAGCCGTCTGCCAGCCTGGACCCTGCCGCGACGCGCGCAGTGGAGGAGATTGTGCTGACGCTGGCGCAGCGCGGCACCAAGATTGTCATGACCACGCATGATTTGGCGCAGGCGCGGCGGCTGGCGGGTGATGTGGTGTTTCTGCATCGCGGCAGTGTGCTGGAACAGGCGCCGGCTGAGGCGTTTTTCCAGCAGCCAGCTTCAGCCACGGCGCGCGCCTTTTTGCGCGGCGAATTGGTGTGGTGATGGGTCTGAAAGAAAGGAAACGAAACATGATGGGTATCTTTCGGCGCGGCATTTTGCCGATGTTGCTCGCGGCTGTTGCGCTGCCGGCCATGGCGCAGGAACGCAGCATTACCGTTGCTTCCACCACCAGCACGGAACAATCCGGCCTGTTCGGCCATGTCCTGCCGATCTTCACGCGCGAAACCGGCATTGCCGTGCGCGTGGTGGCTTTGGGCACGGGCCAGGCCTTGGATGTGGGCCGGCGCGGCGATGCGGATATTGTCTTTGTGCATGATCGTGCGGCGGAAGAACGCTTTGTTGCGGAAGGTTTTGGCGGACCGCGGCGGCATGTGATGTTCAATGATTTTGTGATCACCGGCCCCACCGCCGACCCTGCGCGCATCGCCGGGCTCGGCGATACGGCTGAAGCGCTACGCCGCATCGCCGCCGCGCGCGCACCCTTCATCAGCCGTGGTGATCGCAGCGGTACCCATGCGGCGGAGCTTCGCTTGTGGCAATTGGCCGGCGTGGACCCCGCCACCGGGCGCGGCCAATGGTATCGCGAAGTGGGGCAAGGCATGGGTCCGGCGCTGAATACCGCCGCCGCCCAGAGTGCCTATATTCTGGCCGATCGCGGCACCTGGCTGAGCTTCCGCAATCGGCAGGATCAGCGGATTTTGATTGAAGGCGATACGCGGCTGTTCAATCAATATGGCGTCATGCTGGTGAACGCCCAGCGCCATGCGCATGTGAAGGCGGCGGATGGGCAGCGCTTCATTGATTGGCTACTTTCATCCGCTGGTCAGGCCGCGATTGCTTCCTATCGTATCAATGGAGAACAGCTTTTCTTCCCCAATGCGGATAAGCCTGAGCCGGTTTCGTGAAGCTGTGTTAGGTGACTGCCACGCGCGCTTCAGTGCGCGCCTGGCGGCCCTTTTCATCGGTCCAGATGAATTCGAAATGGCTCGGCTTTTCAATCCGCACGAAAAATACGTGATATGGGTTGGTCGCGGTGCCATTCTGGAAATCGGCAGCAAATAGCGTTTCACCATTCAGCCGCACCATCAGCCGTGTCAGCATATCGCGCGGCAAGGCGCGGCCGGCTTCATGGCGCAGCCCCGTTTCCATCGGGTGTTCGATCAGGGTGCGGATTTCAATCACCTCACCCACGCGGGCGCTACGCGGGATGCGAATGCGGGGCTGGGATGGCAAAGCGCTCATGACAGGCACCCCCCGGCGCCAACACGCATTTCCGCGCTGGCACGCATGACGCGGCCGGTACTGGTTTCCGCCAAAACGATCAGACGTTGATCTTCAGCCAGGCGAATGCGCGTTTGCACTTCGGCGCGGGCGAGCAACGGCGTCAGCCGAAAGGTCGCCACGCCCGGTGTGGGATTGCGGGAGGCAAAAACATGAATGGCAGTGATGTGATCCTGCTGCGTCATTGGGCTTTCCACCACAATGCCAAGCGGCACTTGCCCGCCATTTTCGGCAAGTGTGGGCACGCGGAGCAGAATGCCGCCATCGGTCACGGGCTTGTCGCCGATAGCTTCGCGGATGGTGGTGGACAGCGCATCATCCGCCCGCGCCGCAGCGGCGAAGGGCAGCGCCAGAAGCGCGAGGCAGGTCCTTCGAGCGATCATCATCACCTCCAAACCACGCCGCCGGGCTTGGTGGCGCAGCAGGTTTTCTTAAGGGCTAGGCGGCGCAGCGCCTTGTTGCGGCTTGATATGGCGTCCGCATCTTTCAGGCACAAGTGAGATAATTTAGTGCTATCAGGGGATCAAGCAGAACAAAGGGCTTGCTGCGCCGGCTTTGAAATTTGGAAAATATTTCTCAGCGATCCAGGCGAAAAAGCGGGCGCAGACGCAGCCCCACCCAATTGCCGGCGAGGCCCGGCAGGATCCAAAGCCAGCCATGCAGGCTGCCGGAAGCAATCCCCGCCACATAGGCGCTGATATTGCAGCCCGAGGCCATGACCGCGCCATAGCCGAGCAAAAGCCCCCCGATGACCGAGGCGCAAACATGCCGCCAAGGCAGGCGCCATGTGGGGCTAAAGCGCGCCGCAATGGCGGCCGCGAAAAACGCACCGAGCATCAGGCCGAAATTCATTACGCTGCTGCGCTCCGCAAGCACAGGGCGAAGGAAGGCTTCCGTGCGCGTCGGGTCTTCCCAAAAGGCCCAGAAGGCGGGTTCATCCCAGCCGAATTCGGCAATGATGCGCGAACCCCAGAGCGGGAAGGATGCCGTGATGACCCAAGGCCGCCCTGCTGCCCAAAGCGTCAGGATATTGAGCGCGGCGAGGATGATGGCGGCCATGGCCCAGGACCAGCGCCGTGATGCGTCTGGCGATGGCACGTTGAAGATTGGCTCAACGCGGCCATGGCGGCGTTGTTCGATCACGCGCGATCCCAGCGCCACGCAAAGAAAAATCGCCAAGCTGCCAAGCAGCGCGGGCCAAAGCCCAATCAGCTCCGGCAGGGTTGTGGCGGAAAGCGTTGGCAGATCCGCCCATCTTTCGGAATCATAAGCCGCGATGGTGGCGCCGGTGATGAAAAAGATCAGCGTCAGGAGCATGCGCGCATTGCCACCGCCCGCAGTATAGAGCGTGCCGGAAGCGCAGCCACCGCCCAATTGCATGCCAATGCCAAAGATGAAGGCGCCGATGACAACCGCGACCCCTGCGGGAAACACAATGCCACGCACCGGCGCGCCGGCGAGTGTGCCGACCTGAATGGCAGGCAGCATGATGATGACCAGAATGCCAAGCATGAGCATTTGCGCACGCAGCCCCGCGCCGCGCCCATCCGCCAGCGCCTCACGAAAACCGCCGGCAAAGCTGAAGGAACCGCGATAAAGCGTATAGCCCAGCGCCGCGCCAAGCGCCCAAAGCAGCGCGTGATTGCCGCCGTATTGCAGCGCAAGCCCAAGCGCACCGATCAGCAGGAGCAATGCCGCGATGATGGCTGGCAGGGCTTGGGGCAAGGCATTGGGCCTTTCGCGCTAGAGAATGAAAACGGGAATGAGTGAGGCCACTAATGCCAAGGCCATAGCGTAGTTGAAAAGCCGAAAAGCGCGATCGGAGGTAAGCAGCCTGCCAATCGCGACCCCAAAGCCGCACCAGAGCGCTGAGGAGATGATGCCGGTGACCACAAAGGCCCCCGCGATACGCGCTGCCTCAGACCAGACAGGCGCCTCGGGCACGGTATAGGCTGCAAGTGCGCCCACCCCCATGATCCAGGCCTTGGGATTGACCCATTGAAAACCCGCCGCTTCGAAGAAACTGATGGGCTTCGTGGTGGCTGCGCCCTTACCGCGCTCGGCTGTTGCGATGCGCCAGGCCAGATACACCATGTAGGCAGCGCCGACATATTTGAGTGCCAGATGCAGCCAAGGCAGCGCGGAGAAAACCGTGCCAAGCCCAAGCCCAATCGCAAGTACCATAGCCGGAAAACCAACAATAATGCCAAGCATATGCGGCAAGGCGCGGCGAAAGCCGAAATTGGCGCCAGAAGCCGTGAGCATGGCGTTATTCGGGCCGGGCGTGACGCTTGTGGTAAAGGCAAAACCAAGCAGCGCCCAAAGCAGCGGGTCATTCAATGCAGGGGTCCTTGTGGCATTGATTAGGATCCATTCGCCCTAACAGGCCCAGAATGTTTTGACAAAGAATGGGGTTACCAGCCCTTCCCACGCGCGGTCTGGACGCGCGCGCCAAGCTGTATCACGCTACACGCAACGCTAGCCTTGTTGGAGACGCCCCATGGGTTCCTTGCTTTTCTCGCCGCTCACCATTCGCGGTGTGACGATTCCCAATCGCGTGGTGATGCCGCCACTTTGCCAATATTCGGCGATCGAAGGTTTGGCGAATGATTGGCATATGGTGCAGCTTGGTCGCTTCGCCGTGGGTGGCTTTGGGTTGATTTTCACCGAAGTCACAAGCGTGATGCGCGAAGGGCGCATCACCCATGGTGATCTTGGGCTTTGGTCCGATGCGCATATTGAGCCTGTGCAGCGGCTTGCGCGTTTCATCAAGGCGCAGGGCGCGGTGCCGGCGATGCAGCTTGGCCATGCAGGGCGCAAGGGTTCTTCGCAGCGCGCCTTTGAAGGCAATGGGCCGCTTGGTGCGCCGGAAATTGCGATTGGCGAAAAGCCCTGGCCGCTGGTGGGGCCGACAGCAACGGCCATTGGCGAAGGCCATGTGCAGCCCGAAGCGCTCACCAAGGAAGGCATGGCCGATATTCGCGAAGCTTTCGCCACCGCCACGCGGCGCGCACTCGCTGCCGGGTATGAGGCGATTGAGGTGCATTGCGCGCATGGCTATCTGCTGCATCAATTCCTCTCGCCACTCAGCAATACACGCAATGATGAATATGGCGGTGACCTTGCCGGGCGCATGCGCTTCCCGCTTGAGATTGTGCGTGCGGTGCGCGAAGCCTGGCCGGAGAACCTGCCATTATTCGTGCGCATTTCCGCGGTGGATGGTGCTGATGGTGGCTGGGAAATGTCTGATAGTGTTGCTTACGCGCGCGAATGCCAAAAGCTTGGCGTTGATGTGATGGATTGTTCATCAGGCGGGATTGGCGGCAGCGCTACCGGCAGCAAACGCGTGCCGCGTGGTTATGGTTTTCAGATTCCCTATGCCGCGCAAATCCGCCGAGAGCTTGGCATGAAATCCATGGCGGTTGGGCTGATTATCGGCCCGCAACAGGCCGAAGCGGCTTTGGCTGCGGGTGATGCTGACCTGATCGCGGTTGGGCGCGAAGGCATGAACAACCCGAATTGGCCTTTGCATGCGCGCGCCGTGCTGGAACCCGGCACAACCGAGGAAGTTTTCGGCTGCTGGCCGCCGCAACATGGCTGGTGGATGGAAAAGCGTGGCGCGGTGATGAATGCACTCGGCACACCGCCGGCGTGATGATTTTGTGCTGAGACAATGGAAGGAAACGCAATATGAAGCTCGCTTACTCACCCAATAGCCCCTATGTGCGGAAATGCGTCGCACTCGCGATCCAGCGCGGCATTGATAAGAAAATGGAACTTTGGACGGTTGGTACGACCGATCCGGCTTTGGTGAAGATCAATCCTTTGTCCAAGGTGCCGACCCTGGTGCTGGATGATGGCACCGCGCTTTATGACAGCCCGGTGATTTGTGAATATCTGGACAGTGTCGGCGATGGGCCGAAGATGTTCCCGCCCGCGGGGCCGGCGCGTTGGAAGGCGTTGCGTCAGGAAGCTTTGGGCGATGGCATTCTGGATGCCACTCAGCCGCGCCGGCGCGAAATTGCACTGCCTCAGGATGAAGGGCGGCAGACCTATATCGAACTTCAGCAAGGCAAGGTGAAAGCGGCGCTGGCTGTGCTGGAAGCGGAAGCCGATAGCCTCGGCATGCTGACGAATATTGGTGAAATCACCATTGCTTGTGCTTTGGGCTATATGGATTTCCGTTACGCCAATGAACCCTGGCGGCCTGGGCATCCCAAGCTGGAAGCCTGGTACGCGAAGGTATCTGCCATGCCGGCCATGGCGCGGACTGTCCCGCCTGGCTGAGGCAAAGTGTTTGGCGCGCTGCGGCTTGCGTTTATGCGCGGGTCGCAGCGCGCCAGGCTTTGGCGATATCAATGCGCCGCGCGACCCAGACCTGATCGCCCAACTCCGCAAGCCGCGCCAATATTTTTTCAAAGGCGGGAAACCGCGCTGGCCGCCCTGCAATGCGCAAATGATAGCCGATATTGAGCAAGCGCGGCTTGCCCTGCTTGGCTTCTGTCAGCAACACATCAAGCGCATCATTCACATATTCAACCATCTCACTGGCGCGTACAAAGCCGTTCGGATGGAAGAATTTCATGTCATTGGTATCAAGCGCATAGGGCAGCACTGAAAGCCCAGGATGCGCGTGGTCATCATAGGGCACGTCGTCATCGAAAGCATTGGATACCCAGGTAAAGCCGCGTTCCTGAAGCAACCCGCGCGTCCAGATGCTTTCCGACCCGCGACAGAAAAACCCCTGAGGCGCCTCGCCACAAGCTTTGGCAATGGCAGCAATGCAGCGATCAAGATCGGCGGCTTCCGCTTCACGAGACGTGTAATCCGCTTGCGGGCGCCAGAGCCAGCCATGGGCGGCGGCTTCATGGCCGCGCCTGGTTACCTCGGCAGCGAGGGAGGGCGCCCTTTCAACAGCGCGACCACACATCAGAAAGGTTGCGGGAATGGCGTGAGTAGCCAGCGCATCGAGCATCCGCCAGAAACCTGCGCGCGTGCCATAAGCGAAAATCTGTTCCTGGCCCATGTCGCGCACACCAGGGGCGACGACGCTGATTACCTCGCCCATGCGTTCGCATTGGGGGTCCCCATCACCCACTTGTTGCTCGGCGCCTTCTTCGAAATTGACAGCAACAGAAACAGCAAGCCTCGCGCCATTGGGCCAGTGCATGTCAGGCCATTTGCCACCATAGCCAACCATATCGCGTGTCATGCGAAATCTCCTTTGCGGGCATGGCGCCCGAACCAACACAGCGCCGCACCCGCCAGCGGCAGCGTTGCCAATAGCGCGAAAGCGTAGCGATAGCCGTGCAATTCCTGCCCGAGCAACGCAATCAGCGGCGGCCCAAGCACGGCACCGGCGAAGCTGAGTGAAATCACCGCACCGGAAGCCGCGCCTGCAGCACCAGGGGGCGCAAGGCGCACGCTTTCCGCCACCAATACGCCATTCCAACCGGCGGTGCTGGCGCCGATGGCGATGAAAAGCAGCACCAGCAGGAAGGTTTGGCTACCGCCTACCAAGGGCAGCATCATCAGGAAAACCCCCGACAGCGCGCCGATCATCATCAATACCCGCTGCCCACCCAGTTTCGTATCCGCCACCAAAGCCCAGCCGATGCGTGAAAGTCCACCGACCACCTGACAAAGCCCAACCAGGGCGCCCGCCGAAACCGAATCCCAGCCGTAATCACCAATCAGCATGGCGACCATATGCGCGCCAAGGCCTATCTGCACCAAGGCATAACAAGCAGCCGCCAAGCCAATAACGCCAAGCGCGGGGGATTTCAGCAACAGTAATGGCCCTGCCTGCAAGGCGGGCGTACCGCGATCCTGATCCCAGTCCGCACGCTTCAATTGCAGCCCGATCACCATGGTAAGCAACATCGCAGCCGCAATCAGCATGGCATTGCGCCAACCAAGAAGCTCTGCCGTGCCAGGCAGCATCAAGCCTGCAAGTGCCACACCGAAGGGCACGCCCATTTGCTTCAGGCCAAACACCATATTGCGGCGTGACGGTGGCGCAAGCTTGCCAAGTAATTGTGAGGCAGCCGGATTGGTAAGCCCATAGGCAAGGCCAATCAGCATCGTTGCAGGCAGCGCGATGGTAAGCTCAGCAAAGCTGAGCAGCGCAACACCAACCGCTGCAGCCGCAAGTGCAATTTGCGTCGTGCGCGCCGGCCCCCATATCGCAAGCCAGCGCGGCCCATAGGCAGAAGCGAAAACCGCGCTGAGGTAAACCAAGCCCACCTGATAGCCGATAGTCGCGCGCGCCATCCCAAAACCCGGCGCGGCATAGGCCACCAAAACAGGCAAAGCATAAACCGCCATGGTGGCCAAGGTTTGCGCCCCAGCCAGCAGAAAAACTACCAGAGCCAGGCCGCTCGCTTTATTCATGCGCGGGTCTGTGTCACGCCTGATGCAACCCCCGGCGATAGGTGGAAGGCTCCATATCCTTCACCGATTTCGCGCGTTTTTCGAGCCAATAGCTCTGCGCCGGTGGCATGGCATCGAAAGCGGCATCCACGCCGAGCTTACGCGCCGCATCGGTTGGCCAGTTCGGATTATAGAGAATCTCACGCCCAATCGCGATCAGATCAGCATCGCCGGCTTGCAGAATCGCCTCGGCCTGATCGGCATGCACAATCAAGCCAACCGCCATGGTCGCGATTGGTGCATCCTGCCGAAGACGCCGCGCATAGGGCACCTGATAGCCATAGCCTGGTCGCGCGGCCTTGGGTGGGCCGCCGCTAATACCGCCAGACGAGCAATCCACCACATCAATACCGGCAGCACCAACAAGCCGCGCCAGGCGGATGCTTTGTTCTACATCCCAACCCGAATCATCTTCCACCGAGAAGCGCATGAAAAGCGGCTTATGCGCCGGCCAGACTGCACGTACCGCTTCCACAACTTCTAGCGCGAAGCGCATGCGGTTAAGCTCTGTCCCGCCATAGTCGTCATTGCGACGATTGGCAGAAGGCGAAAGGAATTGGTGAAGCAAATAACCATGCGCGGCGTGGATTTCCAACACGTCAAAGCCAGCAGAATCCGCACGCCGCGCGGCATCCGCCCAATGCTGCACCACTTGTGGGATTTCATCGCGCGTCAGGGCGCGTGGCATGGGGTCCCCCGCATCGCCAATCTCAGCGCTGGGGGCGACAAGTTCCCATGCCTCCCAATCAGTAATCGCAGGGCTTTGCACCAGCGGCGCGCCACCTTCCCAGGGGCGAAAGCGCCGCGCCTTGCGGCCGGAATGGCCGATCTGAATCGCCGGCACCGAACCATTGGCGCGAATCAAATCCGCCACGCGCTTCATGCCGGGGATGAAGGCATCATCCCAAAGGCCGGTATCGCCCAAAGTGCCGCAGCCGCGCCGTTCCACCTTGGTACTTTCCACCATCACCATGCCGGCACCACCCGCGGCAAAGCGCCCGGCATTCATCAAATGCCAATCGGTGATGAAGCCACGATCTGCAGCGTATTGATGCATGGGCGCGACCACCACGCGATTCTTCAGCGTAACGCCACATTTGGTCCATGGCGTGAAAAGCAAGGGCAGGGTCATGGTGTAATCCTCCGCAGCCAAGCCTAGGCCAGGATGATTGCGCTGGTAAGGGGTTCAGACCGTCACATAACCAAGCGCTTGATCCGCCTTGCGCGTTTCTGCTGATCGCGTCGCAGGATTACCAAAGCCGCCGCCCCCGGATGTTTCCAGCCGCACGATATCGCCCTTCAGCAAGCGCACCGCATCGCTTTTCGGTGCGATGGGTGTTTCCTGCCCGTCGCGAATGCGCATCAAGCGTCCAAGGCTGGCAGGCTTCCCGCCAGCAAGGCCATAGGGCGGAGAGCGAAAGCGATCCATATTCGCGGTGAAGATCCCCGCGGGGCTATCCACGCGCCATTCGCGAATAAGGCCAAGACCGCCGCGATATTGCCCATCACCGCCTGAATCAGGCTTCAGCCCGTAATGCGTGATTGTCAGCGGCATTTGGCTTTCGATCATTTCGATCGGGATATTGCTGTTGTTGTGCATACCGAAGGACCAGGCATTCACACCATCCTTGGCGGGGCTGGCGCCAGTGCCGCCAATTTCGATTTCCACCAGCACTTCACGCCCGCCATCCGCTGCTTCGGTCTGAAAGGTCGCTACGTAAGAACCGCCGTAATAGGCAGCCGGCATGCGGTCCGGCAGCGCCTGATGCAGGCAGCCGAACATGACATTGGCCAGCCGATGACAAACCGCGACACGATGCGCAACAGATGCTGGCGCGCGGCAGGATGTGACACTGCCTTCACGGTGGTGAATGCGAATGGGGCGATAGCAGCCCGCATTAGCCGGCATGGCGCCATCAGTCGCCGCGATAATACTGTAATAGACAGCACAATTGGACATCGCCGGCGTGCAATTGATGGGACCACGCTGCTGATCAGCGCAGGCGGTCAGATCAACCTCAATCTCATCACCCTTGATGGTGATGGAGGCATAAAGGCGCACCGGTTCACCGGATACACCATCATCATCGAGGAAATCTTCGAAGCTATAGTTGCCATCCGGCATGGCGCGAATGGCAGCACGCATCGCGGCTTCACTCTGATCCAGGATGCGGCCTGTGGCTTCAATCAGTGTAGCGGCACCATAGCGCGCGGCAATACGGCGGATGGAAGCAGCGCCAACCTCAAGGCTTGCCAATTGGGATTGCAAATCCCCCAGCATGAGTGCGGGCTTACGCACATTCTGCCCGATCATGGCGTAGATGGCTTTGTTCAGCACGCCGCCTTCAATCAGCTTCAGCGGTGGAATACGGAGCCCTTCCTGAAAGACTTCCGTGGCTGTCGCGGCATAGGAACCTGGCGCCATGCCGCCCATGTCTATGTGATGGCACAGCGCGCCCACGTAAGCCACCCGTTTGCCATCATGGAAAACTGGCTTGAAGACCAAGATGTCGTTCAGGTGTTGCGCGCCGCAATAGGGATCATTGGTGGCGACAACATCATCTTCGTGCCAATCCGCCGCATCCACGAAGCGATCCAGCAATATGCGGAGCGCCGCGCCCATGGAATTCAAATGCTGCGGAATGCGTGCAGATTGCGCGACATTATTGCCATCAGCGTCGAAGACCGCGGTGGAATAATCCAGCAATTCGCGCACAGTGGTGCTGCGGCTAGTACGCCAAATGGTGATATCCATCTCGGCCGCGGCCGCGGTCAGTGCATTGCGGATGACTTCGATTTCGATGGGGCCGAGGCTCATTGCGCGATCTTCTTTGCAATCAGGGCGCCGCCGGCGGCAAGCCTTGCTTGCCAGGCGCGGGAAATCCAATGGGTGGCAAAGGCTTCTTCGATGATGGCGGGGCCATCGATCAGGTCTTCGGCGCCAAGCGCCTCCCGGTCCCAAACAATCACGTCACACCATTGCTGGCCATCAAAGGCGCGGCGCTTTGCCTTGCGCGCTGGGCGGGAAGCCGGGGTTGGTTCGCGCAATACCGGCTTCGCAAGCTTGCCTTTGGCAATGGCGCGGAAGGTGACGAGTTCCACTGCTTCATCCTGACTGGAATAGGAAAAGCGCTGTTTATGCGTGGCATGAAAGCGCTGGATCAGGTCAGCCAAGGCGGCCTCATCCGGGGCGTGTAGTTGGCCCCATGGGACAAGCAGCTCAAAGGCCTGGCCGTGATAGCGCATGTCAGCGGCAATCGTGATTTCACGTTCATCAGCCGGAATGCCATCTTGCGCCAGCCGTGCATCCGCTGCCTGGCGCAATTCCGCGATGATCTCGCGCATCTGTGGCAGGCCAGCGGGTTCAGCGCGCGTCAACCTTGTGCGCGCCAAATCCTGCACCAGATCAGAAAACAGGATGCCATAGGCAGAAAGCGTGCCAGGTTCGCGCGGGAAGATCACTTCCGTGATACCCATTTCCTCGGCCACTTCGATGGCGTGCAACCCGCCAGCACCGCCGAAGGACAGCAGCGCGAAGTCACGTGGATCGAGCCCTTTTTCAAATAGCGAAAGCCGCACGGCGGCGCCGAGATTGGCGTTGGTGACCGTCAGCATACCGGCCGCCGCCTGTTCCAACGACAAATGCAACGGCGCGCCGATGCGTGTTTCAATCGCGGCGCGCGTGGCCGGCATATCAAGTTTGATGGCGCCGCCGAGGAAGAAATCAGGATCAAGACGGCCGAGTGCCAGATTGGCATCCGTGACTGTGGGTTCCGTACCGCCGCGCCCATAGGCAACCGGCCCGGGCCGTGCGCCGGCGCTACGCGGGCCAACCGTGAGCCGCCCAGCGGCATCAACAGAACCGATGGAACCGCCGCCTGCTCCGATGGTGCGCATTTCCACCATGGGAAGGCGCACGGGCAGACGGTCAATCTCGCCCTGCGTAATCACGGAAACGCGCCCGCCTTGCACCACAGAGACATCATAGGATGTGCCGCCCATATCCACCGCAACCAAATTGGGACGCGCGAGCAATTCTGAAATGCGTCCCGCAGCCAAGGCGCCGCCTGATGGGCCGGAGAGCAATAGCCGTGCCGGTTGTTCAGCCGCCATGCGCAGGCTGCATACGCCGCCATTGGATTGCACCAGGAAAACAAGCGGCGAAAATCCGTCCTCCCCCAAACGCTTTTCAAGCCGGTCCAGATAGGCTTTTACCACCGGCATCAGAAGTGCGTTCAGGACAGTGGTGGAGCAACGCTCATATTCGCGAATTTCCGGGGAAATATCGGCAGAAAGTGAAATCGGCAGATCGGGGCGCGCGGCCTGGATCAGCGCAGCCAGGCGCTTTTCATGGGCTGGATTGGCATAGGCATGCAGCAGCGAAATCGCGATGGTCTCGGCGCTAAGATATTGGATGCGATCCAGCAGTGCGGGTAGTTGAGATTCATCCAGCGGTATCTCAGCGCTACCATCTGCGCGCAAACGCTCCTGCACACCAAGCCGGCGGTCGCGCGGGATCAGCGTTGGGAAAGGCTCTTGCGCCAGGCCGTAAATATCGCGCCGGACATGGCGATTGATTTCAAGCACATCCTCAAAACCCGCTGTAGTCAGCAAAACGCCGCGAGCGAGCTTTCTTTCCAGTACTGCATTGGTGGCGATGGTGGTCCCATGCAGCAAAAGCCCGACATCGGACAGCGCGAAACTGAAGCGTTCCGCAGCTTCCTTGACGCCAGTCAAAAGGCCGATTGAGGGGTCTTCCGGCGTCGTCGGCGTTTTCCATGCCTGCGCAACGCCAAGCCGCGCATCCAGGATTTGCAGGTCAGTGAATGTGCCGCCAATATCAACAGCGATGCGAATGGGGCGCGTGGTGGTTTCGGTGCTCAAGGTTTGGATCCGTCGAGAATGGGTCAGCTCATGACGCTAGGCAGCCAAAGCGCCAGACCGGGGAATATCATCAGAAGCGCTACGGCCAAAAGATAGACGGCGAGGAAGGGCATGACGCCAGCGAAGACATCCGTGATGGGGCCCGGGCGTTTTCGCATGCCTTGCAGGACGTACATCACCGTCCCATCAGGCGGGCTGATTTGGGCAATTTCGACCAGCATGGTGACGATTACGCCAAACCAGATCGGGTCATAGCCAAGCGCCGTGACGATGGGAAAGACCACCGGCACCGTGGTGATGATCATGGAAAAGCCTTCCATGAAAGTGCCGAGCGCCACGTAAAGCGCAATGATGCAAAGCATGATGGCCCAAGGCGGGATCGGCAGGCCAGAGATCATACCCGCGAGCGCTTGCGGCACATTGATCAGCGTCAGGATATAGTTCAGCAAATAGGCGCCAAACAGGATCAGCCCAAGCAGCGCCGTATTGCGCGCTGTCGCCTCGGCTGAGGCATTCAACATGCGCAGTGTCAGCTTGCCTTCCAATGCTGCGAAAAGCGCGGCGCCAACAACACCAAGCGCGGCGGCTTCGGTCGGCGTAGCGAAGCCACCATAGATGGACCCCAGCACCAGCAGAATCAGCAAGACCGTCGGCACAAGATCAACCAACGCGCGGAGCTTCGTGGCAAGCGGCAGCTTGGCCGGCTTTTCCATGGGATGCGTCAGGCCATGGGCCAGGATCACCATGATGAAAAGCCCAGTGACAAGCAGCGATGGAATAATCGCAGCGATATAAAGCGCTCCGACCGAGGTTTCCGTGATAAGGCCATAGATGATGAAGGTGATGCCCGGTGGAATCAGATTGCCCAAGGCACCGCCGGCAGCGAGCGAGCCCAGCACCATGCGTTGGCTGTATTTCGTATCCTGGAAATAGGGCAGTGCCACCGAACCCATTGTGGCCGCGGTTGCAACTGAACTGCCGGAGATTGCAGAAAATACCGCGCAGGAGACGATATTTGTATGCAGCAATCCGCCTGGCATACGGTTCAGCCAGACATTCAGCGCGCGATAAAGCCGATCTGAAAGACCCGCGCGAAGCAGGATTTCGCCCATCAACAGGAATAGTGGCACCGCAACCAGCACGAAGTTGGAAGATGGCGCCCAAAGTGTTTGTCCCATGAAGGCCCACCAGGGGCGATCAGAAAACAAAAAGCCGACCAGTACGCCAAGTATGCCGAGCACGGCTGCGATATAGACGCCCGAGCCGAAAAACAGCACGAAAATGCCCACCAGCATCAGGATTTCAGCGATGGGCAGGGCCTGCGCGCCAGTGGCTGCGGCGAAAACGGTCACCGCCAATAACCCCAGCAGAAAGACAATCGCGATCATGCTTGCGGCCTTGGTGCTTCATGCGCCATGGCGACGGCTTCAAGCGCTTCGTCGGTTTCATCCTTCAGCGTGCGGGAACCGAGCAGCTCATCCAATTCCTCTGGCTGCCCCGCCAGGATGGAAAGGCTTGCTTCCAGCATCAGCACCGCGGCCATGATGGCGAAGGTGATGATGCCAAAGGCCCAAATTCCCTGAGGCCAGATCATTTCAATCCGCAGCGCGGAATTGTCATGCGCATTGAACAGCGCACTTTCATCCACCAATTCCATCGCGGCCCAGGCGAAGAAAATCCCAAGCCCCAGCAGCAAGGTCAGCGAGAAAAGATGCAACCAGGCGCGCAGACCAAGCGGCAGGCGCATCATGAAGACATCCACGCGAATATGCGCGCGCTTGGCGAGTGTGTGCGCCAAGGCCCAAGCAATGCCACCCGCCAGCATATAGCCTGTGACTTCCACTGTTGCCTTGGAGGAAAAGCCGAAAAAACTCCGTGCAACAATGTCAAACGTAATGAAGCAGGCGCAGAGAATGTAATTCCAGCCAGCAATATGCGCCATCACGGCAGCCAGCGCGGCGACCCAAAGCCTGAGTCGCCGCGCCGCGTGAAGCAATGCTGGGGCCGTGCTGGCGCCGTTGCTCATCCGCCGAAGCGCACGCCGCTGATAGGCGCAATCACGTCGTTGTAGACTTCACCGCAACGCGCGCCGCAGCGGCGCACCCAACCAGGCAATACGGTGGTGCGGAAAATCTCCTTCGCTTGTGCCTTGTCTGCGGCGGAAGCTGTCACTTCCGTCATGGGCCGCGCGGCGAGGTTGTGGATGCTGCACCCAGCGGCGCGACCAATATTGCAATCAATGCCATCGCGCGTGGCAGCAAGGCCAAGCGCCCATTGCTGGTTGCTCACTTCCTTCATGGTTGCTTCCAAGAAGTCACGCACGGTGGGTTCCAGACGGTTCCACCAATTCAGGTTCACAAGATATCCAGCAACCGCCCAGGAAACCGGCAGGTCAGAGATATGCGTGGAAACTTCCGGCCAGCGCGCGGCGGCGCCGGAACCGGAACCGGTGATGGCGCAATCCACCACACCGCGCTCCAAAGCGGAATAAACTTCAGGGAATCCGATGCTGACCGGTTGCGCGCCTAGGGTGGTGAAGAAATCCACCAGTGAATTGCCGAAGGTGCGAATGCGTCGACCGCGCAAATCATTCAGGCTGGTGAAGGGGGCGCGGCAAAACACTACCTGCGCTGGGAAGGGATACATCGCCACCAGCCGTGCGCCGAAGCGTTCCAGATCCCGATTGGCAACTGGCAACACCGCTTCCGCAATGCGACGCGCGTCATTGATGTCTGGTGCCAGCCCCGCCAAATCAATGCCATCCAAAATGGGAACATCGCCGGACAGAGTCGTCAGAGTGCCGGCGCCGATTTCCACCTGGCCAGAACGTACCAGGCGGACGATTTCATTGCCCGCCAGATTGCGTTCTGCATGGGTTGAAAGCTGAACCTGCACGCGCCCATTGCTGCGTGCTGCGGTGCCATCGCGCAGCACCGGAATATCCACGCGGGTATATTGCGGCTGTGTCGGCAGTGGTTGCGTCACTGCAGAAATGCGAATGGGCGCGCCCGCCGGCAAAGTCGGCAATTGCGCCGCGGCGGAAAAGACAATGCCAGTCGCCAGCGCGGCACCGGTAAGGAGATGTTTCAGCATCATGAAGTCCTCCGAGGTCTGGTTATTTCCAGTAGTGCATCATGGGGGCGCCTCGGCGTCGAGGGTCTTTGGCGCGCAATCGCAGTAAAATCCGCTAACCTGCCGCAGTTGTGGGCAGGCGCGCCGGTAATGTGCCTATTAGGTCAGCCCCATGCCTTCTCACTTCGCCGGATGCACCGCCATCCAATGGCGGGCGATATCCACGCGACGCGTAATCCACACGTCGCGCTTGTCCGCCATGTAATCCAGCAACTTTTGCAGCGCGACAGCGCGCGCCGGGTGGCCGATCAGGCGCATATGCAGCCCGACCGACATCATCTTGGGCTGACCCTTGCACCCTTCTTCATACATCATGTCGAAGGCGTCACGAATATAGGAAAACCACTGATCGGATGTGCCCAACCAGCCGGCATATTTTCCATCATTATTCGTCAGTGAATACGGCACTACCAGATGCGGCTTGTCATTCACGCGTGTCCAGATGGGCAATTCATCGCCGTAATAGTCACTGTCATACAGAAACCCACCTTCTTCCACGACCAGCCGGCGGGTATTTACGGAAGGTCCATAGCGGCAATACCAGCCATCCGGCCGATGCCCGACAGTTTTTTGCTGGCTTTCAATGGCCTTGCGAATGTGGTCGCGTTCTTCTTCTTCTGATAACTCGAAATGCTTCACCCAGCGCCAGCCATGAGAACAGACATCATAGCCTGCGGCCTTGATGGCGGCGGCCGCTTCCGGATTGCGTTCCAGCGCCAGCGCGCAGCCGAAAATCGTGACGGGCAGATTGCGTTCCTGGAACAGCCGATGCAGGCGCCAAAAACCAACCCGGCTGCCATATTCAAACATACCCTCGGCTGCCAAATCGCGGCCTGATTTCACCTGATTGAGGCCATGCGCTTCGGTCAGGCCATTTTCCGTGAAGCCATCGCCAAGTTCAAAGGATGGCTCACTGCCTTCCTCATAATTGATCACGAAATTCACGGCGAGTTTTGCGCCACCTGGCCATTGCGGGTCCGGCGGATTGGCGCCGTAGCCGATAAAATCTCGCGTGACTTGATAGGTCATGGCGTCAATTCCTTTCAGGGAGAGGCGGCGTTTTGTAAGGCACGCCAAATCCTCTCAGGTGTTGCTGGCATATCGGGCGCCGTCGCGCCACGCAGCGCAAGCGCATCGGCGATGGCGTTCATGACTGTTTGCGGCGCGGCAATGGCGCCCGCCTGGCCAGAGCCTTTCACACCAAGCGGATTGGCGGCGGTTGGTGTGCCTTCCAGGATCACTTCAATCGCGGGCACATCATCTGCGCGTGGCAGCGCGTAATCCATCAAGGAACCACTCAGCAATTGGCCTGACTCGCGATCATAAATAATGTCTTCCAGCATGGCCTGGCCGATGCCCTGCACCAGCCCGCCCTGCACCTGGCCTTGCGTCAGGCGTGGATTCACCAAGCATCCGTAATCATCAACCGCGACATAGCGAATCAGGCGGGCATGGCCGGTGTCTGGGTCAATCTCCACCTCCGCCGCCTGGCAGCCATTGGGGAAGGTCACAAGGTCGGAGGTATTGTGACCAGATGCAGAAAGCCCAGGCGTGATGCCTTCAGGCAGGCTGGCCGTATCTTCTGCGGCGCGGGCGAGCTCAGCCAAGGTGATGAAGCGCTCACCTTCAGGTAAGGCAAAGCGCCCATCGGCGAAAGCAAGCGCCGCGGCATCAGCTTGCAGCAAATGCGCGGCGATGATGCGCGCCTTTTCCATCAGCGCATCCAGGGCCAGCACCAGCGCGCCGCCGCCCAAATGCAGTGATCGCGCGCCACCATGGCCATTGCCATTCGGCAGCAATTGCGTATCGGCTTGCTGCACATGCACTTCGGTTGGCGTCAGCCCCAGCCGGTCTGCCACAATCTGCGCATAGCTTGTCTCATGGCCCTGCCCATTGCTCTGCGTGCCGATGGCAGCGCTGGCTTGCCCCGAAGCATCCACAGAAACGGACGCCCATTCACCCGGCGCACCGCGCGCGGTTTCCAGAAAACAGGCAATGCCACGGCCAAGCAATATGCCACGCCTTGCTGCTTGTTCCCGCCGCGCGGAAAAACCTACCGCGTCAGAAACCTTGTCCAATACCGCGAGATTAGCGGCAAAACGTCCGCCATCCACAGCCATGCCCATGGCCGTGCGATGTGGTGCATTGGGCAGCATATTCATGGAACGCAAAGCAGCAGGATCGCGCCCCAAGCTGCGTGCCGCGGCATCCACCAGCCTTTCGATGATGTAATTCGCCTCTGGCTTGCCGGCCCCGCGATAGGCATCCACCGGCAGGCTATTGGTGAAGGCGCCGCGTACTTCCAGGTGCATGGAAGGTATCGCGTAAACACCACCCATCGCCGTGGAGAAAGCATTGGTCGGGCAATGCGGGCCCACCGCGGAAAGATAAGCGCCCATATCGGCAATGCTGCTGATCTCGAGGCCCAGAAAGCGGCCATCATCAGCGAGTGCCAGCCTTGCCTTCGCGCGTAGATCGCGGCCATGCACGGCGGCGGCGAATTCCTCGCTGGGTTCCGCCTGCCAGGCAATGGCGCGGCCAAGGCGGCGCGCGGCCCAAAGCGCCAGCACATATTCCGGAAACAGAAAATTCTTGGCACCAAAGCCGCCGCCTACATCGGGGCAGACAAGATGAAAGGCATCTTCCGGCAGGCGAAACACCGTCGCAAGTTGCCGGCGAGTGCCATGCACGCCCATGCCGGTAAAAATCAATTCAAACCGACTGCCATCGAAATGCGCTAGCGCCGCGCGCGGTTCAATCGGTACGGCATGGACGCGGTTATTGAGCAGATCGAGGCTGATGACGTGATCCGCCTGCGCGAAGGCCGTATCTGTGGCAGCGCGATCACCTTTCAGGAAGCGAAACGCCTCATTGCCTGGCGCTTGCGGCCAGATTTGCGGTGCCTCCGGGTCAAGGGCGTTGGCGCCATCAATCACGGCGGGCAGTGGGTCATAGCTGACCTCAATCGCCTCAGCCGCATCTCGCGCGGCCGCGGCGTTGCTTGCGATGATCAAGGCAACCGCTTCGCCTAAATGGCGTACGCGACCCGTGGCGAGTACCGGGCGTGGCGGCACCATCATGGGCGAGACACTTGCCACCACCGCCGTGCAAGGAAGCGGCGCCAGATCATCCGCCGCAAGATCAGCACCAGTGAAAACGCCCACCACACCGGGCATGGCACGCGCTGCTTCCGCGTTGATGTCACCCAATACGGCATGGGCATGGGGCGAGCGCAGCACCACGGCATGCAGCGCATCTGCGGGCAGCATATCGGAAACGTAACGCCCGCGCCCGGTCAGAAACCGAGCATCTTCCAGCCTTGCAATGGATTTTCCGCTGAACATCAGGCGCCTTTGTTCAAGCGCTTGGCGACGAATTCAAGCCGATCCTGGCCCCAGAACATATCTTCACCAATCACGTAGCACGGCGCACCGAAGACACCGCGTTCCAGCGCGGCGGCGGTATCGGCCTTGCGTTGTTCAAGCCAGCGCGGGTCCTCAGCCAGGCGCAGCAGCGCATCCGCATCCAGGCCGCAATCGCGGATCAGCGCGGCCAAGGTAGCGGCATCACCCGTATCCTGTTCTTCCTGCCAAAGCGCCTTCAGGATGCGATGCGCCAAGCGAATGGCCGGCGCATGGCCCTGGGTTTCACGGAGCGCAACCACGCAGGCCGCACCCGGTAATTCATTGGCCGGGGAATGCTTGGGATGAATATTGATCGGAATGCCAAGCGCCTCGCGCCAGCGCTGCAATTCCTGCAAGCGATAGGCTTGCCGTTGTGGTGAACGCTTGGGCAGCGGCAAACCGCCAGAACCCGCGAAGATGGTGCCAAAATCCACCGGCCAGATGCGAAGCTCCGCGCCATGCTGCGCGGCCAGCGCTTCAATGCGCGCCGCGCCCAGATGGGTCCAGGGAGAATTGAGCGAAACGTAATAGTCAATCAGCAAAGCCATGGTGTTTCCTCAGGCGATGATGGGGCAGGCGGTGGCGGCGCGCACTTCTTCCAGCGTCACGCCGGGGGCAAGATCACGCAAAGCGAAGCCTTCACCCATTGGCGCGAAAAGACCAAGATCGGTCACCACCAGCGTCACCACGCCTGCGGCAGTAATCGGCAGGCTACAACGCGGAAGCAATCGGGAAGCACCATCACGCGTGCGATGTTCCAACATGATATAGACGCGCTGTGCGGAGGCAGCCAAATCCATGGCACCGCCAATGCCACCGCCCTTGGCGCCCTTCAGCTTCCAATTGGCGAAATCGCCATTGGCCGCCACTTCATAGGCACCCATCACGGTCACATCCATCCGCCCACCGCGGATCAGCGCGAAGCTATCCGCGTGATGCACAATGGAAGCGCCGGGATTGAGCACGACATTCTGCCCGCCCGCATTCACCAGATTGAGATCTTCCGTGCCAGGCGCGCAAACCGCGCCATAGCCGATCACGCCATTTTCAGCATGGAAAATGATATCGCGATCACCCATGGGCACATCGGCAATCATGGTCGGCATGCCAACACCAAGATTGACCACCCAGCCATCCTGAAATTCGCGCACCAGCCGTTCGGCCATTTGCATGCGTGTCCAGCTCATCGTGCGGCCTCCCGCTTGCGGGTCCAAAGCCCCATGGGTGGCGGCGGTACGCGGATCAGCCGATGCACCACAAGGCCCATTGTATGGACATCATCGGCATCTATCGCGCCGGCGGGCAGGATATCTTCTTCCACTTCCACAATAGTGGTCTTCGCCGCCATCGCCATCAAGGGATTGAAATTGCGCTGGCTGCGATGGAAGCGGAGGTTGCCCGCGGTATCCGCTCGCGCGGCACGAATAAAGGCGTAATCCACGGGCAGCGCATATTCCAATAAATAGCGCCTGCCATTGATCTCCCGCGTTTCGCGCCCTTCGGCCAATTCGGTGCCAACCGCGGTCGGCGTATAGAAGGCGGGAATGCCGGCACCGGCGGCGCGCAACCGTTCGGCCAAGGTGCCTTGCGGGACGATTTCTGCCTCCACCTCTCCGGATTCAGAGTATTTGGTGAATGGCAGCACATCGGATGCGCGGGTCGCGGCAGTGAAGGAGCATATCACCTTCGCGACTTGGCCGTTTTCCACCAGCATGCCGATATCGGGCATGCGCGGCTTATGGGCGCCGCCCGTGGTATTGGCGATGCAGGTCAGGCGCTTGGCGCCACGCCGCGCCAGGGCGGCAATCAGATTATAAGGTGTGCCTGGGCCAGCGAAGCCGCCAATGGCAATCACCGCGCCGTCCGGAATATCCGCCACCGCCGCATCGAAATCCGGATAGGTCTTGTTGCGCGCCATGCGGTGCCCCCTGCAATGTCCCGCTTATGCTTCGCCGAAGTGGCGCCGATGGCAAGGGGGTAAGCGCGCTTCTGTTCGCGAAGGCCTTGCGGGCTATGGACGAAGAAGGGCGATGAGGGGTCCTCCCCGGGCCGCTGGCCTGTCTCGCTTGACAAACAGAACCTTCAAATGATTTGGCTGTGCAACACAATTCGGGGAGGCTTTGCATAAAATGGTCCGTGATATGCGGTGCGCCTAGCAAGGCGGATGCAACACGGATTGTGGCGGCGGTCTTGTCTAAGGCAAAGGGGCGAAACTGGGTCGTTAGTACAGAATCGCCGCACACATGGCGGCCCAGCGCTCTTTCAGCATTTTTCGTCAAGTGGCTTGGTGATCACAGGGCCATGTTTCCGTCCTGTGACTGGACGCTTGGCCCGGCATCAGGAAGGATCAATACTGATGCACGAAGCGCAGAGTCTCTAACCGACTACCTCCCGCGGCAGCGCGAAAACCCCACTTGCGCGCAAAACGGGCTTGCCATCCGCCATGCAGACCCCTTGCGCGAAGACCAGCGTGCGGGTGCGGCGCAGCAGGACGGGTTCGCATTGCAGCCAGGTGCCAAGCAAGGCCGGCGCCAGATAGTCCGAATTCAGGCTGATGGTGGTGAAGAATCCTGTCACACCGGCCAGAGTGAAGCCACCAATCCCGAGCGCCAGATCAGCAAAAGTCGCCAACATGCCGCCATGGGCCATGTCCTTGCTGTTGCAGTGGCGCTTTTCAATGCGCAGCCCGAAGGCAAGCGGCCCGTGATCTCGGCGGATCATGATGGGGCCGATGGGTTCCAGAAAAGGCCCTCCGGCGGGGCGGGGCACGAAGCCTTCCGGAATGGCGGGGGAGGCAGGGTTATCCAAGGCAGGGCAACTTTCAGGCTGAATAGGGGCCGGAAGCTATACCGGAAGCCGGCCCAGGGAAACGCTAGCCCGCTTTTGCCTTGGCTTTGCCCCGATTTCCCCCTAAGCGCGGGGCGACGCGGAGTGATGATTGCCCATGAACGCCAATTCCCCCCAGATCCTGCCCGTAATCCTGTGCGGTGGCACAGGCACGCGGCTTTGGCCGCTCTCGCGCGAAAGCTACCCGAAGCAATTCTGGCCGCTGGCTTCAGACAAAACCATGCTGGCGGAAACCGCCGCGCGCGGTTCCGGCGCCGGCTTCCTGCCGCCGATGGTTGTTTGCAATGAAGCGCATCGCTTCCTGGTCGCCGAGCAATTGCGCGGCAAGGGCGCTGCCATCGTGTTAGAACCCGTCGGCCGCAATAGTGCGCCCGCCATCGCCGCCGCCGCATTGCTCGCGGAGGAAACCGCGCCCGGTGCTGTGCTTTGGTTCATGGCTGCCGATGCGGCGATTGGCGATGTGGCTGCGCTGCAAGCCGCGCTTGCCAAGGCCGCCGCGGCGGCGCAAGCGGGTGCGATTGTCACTTTCGGCATGCAGCCCACCGCGCCGGAGACCGGCTATGGCTATATCGAAACCGGTGATGCACTGCCCGGCAGCGCCGACGTCAAGCGTATTGCGCGCTTTGTGGAAAAACCTGATGCGGCCCGCGCTGCGGAATTCCTCATAACCGGCCGGTATCTGTGGAATTCCGGCATGTTTGTCGCCACTGCCGCGACCATGCTGGTCGAGCTTGAAGCCCATGCGCCAGAGGTGCTGAAGGGTGTCCGCGCCGCGGTGGCCGGCGCCACGCGCGATGGGGATTTCATTCGCCTTGAAGCCGCTGCCTTCACCGCCACACCTTCCATCAGCATTGACTATGCGGTGATGGAGCGTACGCAAAAAGCGGCTGTGGTGCCGGCTTCCATCGGCTGGTCCGATATTGGTTCCTGGGCCGCGCTATGGGAGAACCAACCGAAGGACGCCGCGGGCAATGCCACCCATGGGCCGGTGGCCTTGGTGGATGCCAAGAATTGCTACATCCGCAGCGAAGGCATCCTCACCGGCGTGATCGGGCTGGAAGACGTCGTGGTGGTGGTGACCGATGATGCCGTGCTCGCGATGCATCGCGACCACGCGCAGGATGTGAAAAAGCTGGTGGATCAATTGAAGGCGCGCGGCGCCAAGGAAGCCACCGAACACCGCCGCGCCTATCGCCCTTGGGGCCACTATGAAGGCCTGATCATGGGGGACCGCTTCCAGGTCAAGAAGATCGAAGTCCGCCCCGGCGCAAAGCTTTCCTTGCAAAAGCACTTTCATCGCGCCGAGCATTGGGTGGTGGTTTCCGGCACTGCCATTGTGCAGCGCGACGGGGAAGAAATCATGCTGCGGGAGAATGAAAGCGTCTATCTGCCGCTGGGCTGCATCCATCGCATGGAAAACCCGGGCAAGATCCCGCTGACGCTGATTGAGGTGCAGTCCGGATCCTACCTTGGCGAAGATGACATCGTGCGGTTTGAGGATACTTACGGGCGGAGTTGATTTTTATCATGTCCTCGCCGGGGTGAATGGTGCAGCCTGCGCGCTTTGCAGGGGGAATTCTGCATGGCCGAGCATCCCGAACCTCATCATCACCGCCATCATATCCATTTGCGCACAGCCCTGTCGCGCGCGCGGAAAAGGCGGCGGAGTGAAGGCCCGGCGCCGCCGCTGACGCTCGGTGAAAGGCTTTCCGACCTGGTGGCGGCAACAGTCGGTTCCTGGCGCTTTATCCTAATCCAGTCCGGGCTATTGGTGGCCTGGCTGATCGCCAATGCAGCCTTTGGCGGTACTGCCTGGGACCCCTATCCCTTCATCCTGCTGAACCTGATGCTGTCCTTCCAGGCGGCCTATACGGCGCCGATCATTATGATGAGCCAAAACCGCCAGTCAGATATAGACCGCATCCGATCCATTGCCGATTACCAGGTGAATATCCGCGCCGAGGCTGAAATCAGCCTGCTGCATGAAAAACTGGACCTCCTGCGCGAACAGCAGGTGGCGGAGCTGATTTCGTTACTCAAAGCATCCCTGTCCCGTATCGAGGCATTGGAGAACCGTATGCTGCCCGGCCCGCCGCCAGCCCCCTGAAAATCACCCTTCGACTGGCCTCCCGGATATGCAAGACTGCCGATCGGCTGTGGCACCCGCCGCGGCCGATGGGTGAGGGGCGCTTGGATGGAATGGATACTGCAAACCCTGATGATGATGGGCGCCGCGGCTGCGTCCGTTTTCATCCATCGCGACTCCCCGAATTTCGAAGTTGTCCAGGGCATGATGGCCATTCTGGCGCTGGTCGGCTGCGTCCTGCTGATCACCTTCGCTTTCCGGAAAAAATAACCGCATGACGGATCTTCGCGCCGCGCTGGAAGAAGCCCGCCGGGGACTTTTGGACCTTTCCACCCGCAATCGGCTGCTTTCGCTGCCGAAGCCGGGTGCATCACGCGGCGTCATCATTCTGGATGATGAGGATGCAGATTTCGTCCTTGGCGCGCTGCAAGCGGGCCGTGCTTTTGGCTTTGAAGCCTCGGCCGCCGCGCCCGAAGCTGCGCCGGAAGAAGCCAGCCCCGGCAAGCCGCGCCGTGCGCGTAGCGTGAAGGTGAAGGCGGAAGGTGTTGGCACCGCCAAAGCAGATACTGCCCGGGAAGAGTATCAGCGCGATGACAAGCTGCGTGTGCAGCTACCGCCGACAGACCTTGTGCGCCGGCTGCGCGACATCATGCAGGATGCACGCACGGCCCGCGAAGAAACCGGCGTGCCGACGCTTTACCTGGCGCTTGGTGCGCTGATCTGGCGCGATCCCGCGACACCTGAGACCGAACGCCGCGCGCCGCTGGCGCTGCTGCCGGTGGCGCTGGAACGCGAAGGGGTATCGCAGAATTTCAAGCTGCGTGGGGCGGTGGGTGATATCGCGGAGAATCTGTCGCTCCGCGAAATGCTCAAGGTGAATTTCAAGGCCACGCTGCCGGATTTCGATGCTGATGCCTATACGCCAACCGCCTGGGCGGAAGCCGTCGCAGTGCTGGTGGCAGAACGCGCAAATTGGCGTGTGGAGGCGGATGCGCTGGCGATTGGGCTATTCTCCTTCGCCAAATTCCTGATGTGGCGGGACCTAGGGCCTGAGGAAAACCCCTGTCTTGCTGATCACCCCATGGTGCGCGCGCTGGTGGGGGGCGAGGCGCTTTCCATCCCGCCGGTTTTTGCCGATGACGCCGATGTGGATATGGAAATCCCGGTGGAGCGGCTTGATCATGTGATGGATGTGGATGGCAGCCAGGCTTTGGCGGCGGAAGCCGTCAGGCGCGGCGGGCATGTGGTGATCCAGGGTCCGCCCGGCACCGGCAAAAGCCAGACCATCAGCAATATCATCGCCCAGGCGGTGCTGGATGGGCGGAGCGTTTTGTTCGTGGCCGAGAAACTCGCAGCCCTTGAAGTGGTAAAGCGCCGGCTGGAGAGTATTGGCCTCGGCGCTGCCTGCCTTGAATTGCATTCGGAAAAGCAATCGAAGCGCGCGGTGCTGGATGAACTCCGCGCGACACTTTCCCTGCCCATGCCGCCCAAGCCGGAACGTGATGCGGTGGTGCGGCGCCTTGGGTCGCTGCGCGGGCGGATCAATCGCCATGCGGCGGCGATGCGCGGAACGGTTGGCGCTTCGGGCCTTGCGCTGCATCAGGTGATTGGCGCGCTGGTTGGCTTGCGGCAGCGCGGTGTTGCGGCGCCGGATTTTTCCGTGACTGCGGCGGAATGGGATGCGGGCGCAATTGAAGCCCGGCGCGATGCGATCAAGCTGCTGGCCGGCTATGCGGCAGAAGGCGGCGCGCAAAGCCCCTGGCGCGGCGTGATGGCGGATATCGGCCCCGCTGATGCGGATCGGTTGCTGGGGCGGCTGCCGGGTTGGATTCGCACCTTTGCCGCGGCGGGTGCGGCGCTTGGCGTAGAGGCTGGACCGAAGGCAGCGGAAAGCGCGCTTGCCTTACGCCCGGCTTTGCTCGAGGCGCCGGCACATGACTCGGCGACGCTGAAGCACGAAGCCTGGGCGGGCGATCTGGCACCGCTGGAAGCTTTGGTGCAGGCGCTGGGCGCTTTGCAAAAAACCAAGGCTGATCCGCAGCTTTTGCCGGGCGCTTTGGATGTTGCGGGCATTGCGGAAGCGCGCGCCACGCTTGCGGAGGCCGGCGGCGTGTTCGGCTTTCTGTCCGGTGCGCGGCGTGATGCCAAAACGCTCGCGGCGCGCATTGCGCGTGATGCGGAAAACCCGCTGCCGGCGCTTGATGCCGCGCTGGCCGGGCAGGCTGCGCGTGAGGCGTTGCGCCAAGGCGATGCAATGGGCCGCGCGGCGTTCGGGACGCTCTGGCCGCATGAGGCGAGTGATCCCGCGCCGCTGGCGGCCTTGCTCGCCTGGCGCAAAACCCATGGAGCGGCGGCGCTGACGGCACTCGCGCAGGGTGCCAAACCGGCAGAACCCGCGCCACTGCAAGCCGCACTCGATGCCTTTGGGGAATTGCAGCAGGCAACAAGGCTTGATGCGCGCATCGCCTTTAGTGCGGATAAACCCGCCTTTTCCGCCCTTGCCACGCGCTTGGGCGATTGGGCGTCGGCGCCGGAAGCACTCGATGCCTGGCTTGTCTGGCGCCGCGCCGCTGCTTCGGCTGCGGGGCTTGAGCCTTTGCTGGAGCGCCTGACTGATGGCCGTGTCGCGCCCGAAGCGGCCGAGGATGTGTTCTCCTTCGCGCTGCATGAAGCCTTGCTTCGCGCTGCCATGGCGCAGCACCCGGAATTGGCGGCTTTTGATGGCGCGGCAGCGGATCGCTTGGTTGAGGATTTCCGCGAAGCCGATCGCGCGCGCATTACACTGACCCGCGCAGAAGCGGCCTATGCCCATGCGCTGCGTGTGAAGGAAGTGCGCGATGGCGCGCCGGGGATGACGGTTCTGCGCGGAGAGATGGAAAAGAAGCGCGGCCATTTGCCGGTGCGCGAATTGCTGCTGCGCGCTTCCCAGGCAGTGCAAAAAGCCAAGCCGATTTTTATGATGAGCCCGCTTTCGGTGGCACAATTCCTGGCACCTCCGCATGGGCTTAAGCCAGGGCTTTCCTTTGATCTGCTGGTCATTGATGAAGCGAGCCAGGTGGAGCCTGTGGATGCACTCGGCGCCATTGCGCGCTGCCGGCAAGTGGTGGTGGTGGGCGATGACAAGCAAATGCCGCCCACGCGCTTCTTTCAGCGCATGACAGGTGAGGAAGCCGAAGAAGCCGCAGAGAATACCGCCGATGTTATCGCGGCGCGGGATGTGGAAAGCATCTTGGGGCTTTGCAATGCGCGCGGTCTGCCATCGGCCATGCTGCGCTGGCATTATCGCAGCCGGCATGAAAGCCTGATCGCGACATCCAACGCGGAATTCTACGATGGCAGGCTTTTCGTGCTGCCATCGCCGCGCGCACGCTCTGCCGCGCTTGGGCTTTCACTCCGCCGCGTTGAAGGGCGGTTTGACACGGGCGGCACCGGCACCAATGCCGAAGAAGCCCGCGCGGTGGCGGAAGCGGTCATGGCCCATGCGCGGGAGACGCCCGGCGATACGCTGGGTATCGCGGCGTTTTCCATCCGTCAGCGTGATGCGATCCTGAACGCGATTGAAGCAGCGCGGCGTGATAACCCGGATACGGAAGCCTTCTTCGCCGCCCATCCGGATGAACCCTTCTTCGTGAAGAACCTGGAAAACGTTCAGGGCGATGAACGTGATTCGATCATGATTTCGGTTGGTTACGGGCGCGGCGCTGATGGCAAGCTTGCCATGCGCTTCGGCCCGCTTTCCGCCGATGGCGGCGAACGCCGGCTGAATGTGCTCATCACACGCGCGAAGAAGCGCTGCATCGTGTTTTCCGCCATCGGGGCGGATGACATTGACCTCGCGCGCGCCTCGGGGCGCGGGGTGACGACACTCAAATCCTTCCTCGCCTTCGCCGCTGCCGGGGATGCACCGCGCGCCGCAGCAGCAAAAACCCAGCCGGCGCCAATTGCGGCGGCCATTGGCAAGGCCATAAAAGCCGCGGGCAAGGAAGCCGTGCCGCGCGTTGGCATGGCAGGCCTGTTCCTAGATGTCGCAGCGCGAGAAGCCGGGAATTACGTGCTGGGCATTGAAGCCGATGCGGGCGATTGGGCGGCGCTGCGTTGCGCGCGTGATCGTGAAAGGGGCCGCGATAGCGCGCTTCAAGCGATGGGCTGGAAGCTCACGCGCGCCTGGTCGCTTTCTTGGTATGGCAGGCCAGAGGCTGAGGCCGCGCGTATCGCCGCACTGCTTGGTGCCGCACCTGCCTCCGCCACGCCGGAAGTAACAGCGCCCGCGCCGGAAACCGGCCTGGCCGAACCGTACCGAGAAGCCGCGCCGGAAGTGCCGAAGAACACCGCCATTATGGATGTGCCCTTCGCGACTTTGGCTGGTATTCTTGCGGAAGTTATCAACGTTGAATCGCCGATTACCACTGAAAGCCTGGCTGAACGCGTGCGGCTATTATGGGGGCTGGAAGCACTGCCCACGCCGGCACGAGATGCCTTGCGCCAGGCTTTGGCGCTTGCGCGGCAATTGCATGGCGTGAAGGAAGAACAGGGTTTTCTGCTTGCCGAAGGTGCTGCGATTGCGCCGCGGGACCGCCGCGCGGCAGGCGCCCATTTGCGGCGCGCTGCTGCCGTATCACCACGCGAAATTGCTGCCGCTGCCGAGAAACTTTTGGCGCTGCGCACGGCGACAACGGAAGCGGAACTCGCCGCCGGTATTCATCGTCTGCTGGGGTTGGATTCCAATGCCGCCACCGCCATCGCAGCGCGGCTTGCGGGCTTGATCGGCGCGGGTGTGGTGAAGCTTTAGCGCATGAAGGCTGCTTCGCCCTACGCTGTTATGCATCCGCGCAAGGATGGGTAGCGTTACCTCATCGCGCGGCGCGGCGCTGTTTGGCGCGCGTGATGCGGTGGGCGCTGCGGGCGTTGCCATGGCGGCGACCTTCCTCGCCTTCGGTGCTGCGGTGCGCGAAGCAGGGCTTTCGCCAGGCTGGGCGCTGTTGGCCTGCTGGGCGATTTACGGCATGCCAGGGCAATTGGTGCTGGTGCAGGCGGCGAGTACGGGTTTCATCGGCGGCATTCTGCCCGCCGTGATGGGCGCGGTTGCGGTGAATGCGCGCTTCCTGCCCATGGCGATTGCCATCACGCCGCTATTTGGCGTGGCAGAGCGCAAGCGCCTGATCCCCGCCATTCCCTTCATTGCGGTAACACCTTGGGCGGCGGCAATGCGCGCTTTTCCAGCAGTGGTTCCTGATGCTCGGCTTTCCTGGTTTCTGGGCTTTGGCCTGACAAGCTGGGTGGTAGCGGGGTTTGCGGCACTCGCGGGATTTTACGTGGCGGGCATGCTGGATGATCACGCGCGCGCGGCGCTATTGTTCGTCAATCCGCTCTATTACGCGCTGCTATTGGCGGCTGATCTGGACAAGCCTGCGCCGCGCCGCGCCATTCTGTGCGGCGCGGCGGCGGCGGGGCTAACATTTATTCTGCCATCCTCAATGGGGCTTTTGGCGGCGGGGATTATTGGCGGCACTGCGGCTTTTTTGTGGGGGCGCGCGCGTGGAAAACGCTGATATCGCCCTCGCGCTGACTGCGCTTGCCTGCCTTTTGCTGCGGAGCGCCGGTGTTTGGCTGGCGGGCGGGCTGGGTGGCGATCATCCCGTGATTGCCTGGGCCACCGCGATTGCGCAGGCAACACTCGCGGCCTTTGTGATGCTGGCGATCATTGCGCCAAGCGGGGCGCTGGCCGATGTGCCGCTGGCAGCGCGGCTTTTCGGGCTGGGGGTTGGCGTTGCGGTGTGCCTTGCCTTCGGGCGCAATTTGCTGCCGGCGTTATTGGTGGGGGTGGCCGCGATGCTGGCGCTGCGGGCGGTACTGGCGGGGGTAGCATGATGCGGGTTTTCGCTGGGGCCACAGACAAATCCGTGCCCGTCATGGGAAGCCTGGTGTTGCTGCTGCTTGCGATGCTTTGGCCGTTCCAATCAGCGTCGGCGCAGGAACGCCGCGTGGTGGCGATGGAGACCGAGGTGCGGGGCATCGTCTTTCGCATCCCGCGCGCGCATTTGCATATCCGCGATGGCGATGGGTCCTTCGATCTTGGGCTGCGCGTTGATGACCTGACGCCGATCCGCCTGATTGGCCTGCCGCCGGAACGTTACTGGCGAGAGGCGATGCGCGTGCGCGTGAGTGTCGCCTGGAATTCAAGCGCAGCCGCGCATGTCAACGGCATCCTAAGCGACCGCCACACCCTTGGCATAGTGCAAACCAAGGAAGCGAGTATCCACCTGGATGGCCCCAATGGTCCAGCGCCGCCTGATGGGCTGGTCTATTTCCCGGCGCGCGGCAGCCCGGCGGAAACCCGCCCGTTACCGCGCGATGTCTTCAAGCCAGTTGAATTGGCCCGCAATCCGGAAACTGGCGAGGAATGGCCGGAATTCTTTGATTGCAATGTGAGCCCGCGTTTTGATCAGCAGCCAACCGAAGCGCCTTTCCAGCCCATTAGCTGCCAATGGTACCGCGTCTTTCGCGGCCTGGTGGTGCAGACCTCGCTGGACCGCCGCCAATTGGCCCAATGGCGCAGGATACGCGACGGCCTTGATCAGCTTCTGACATCTTTCATCGTACGCGGCCCGGAAGTGGCTGTGCCGCCCGTCCGCGGGGGCCCGCGCCCATCCGAAACCATCAATCCCGTACTGATTTACGACAACGCCGAATAGCGTAGCACCTAACCGCGATCACCCGCCCCCGCCGCAAACCCCGCCACCAATTCGCGGATCCGCGCCGGGTCGCTTTGTTCCATCACGCGGCGGGCGAAGCGTGCGCAATCGCCAATATCCAAGCCGCGCACCGCCTGCTTCACGCGTGGAATGGCCGATGCATTCATCGAAAAACTGCGAATGCCAAGCCCCAGCAGCAGCGGGATCAATTGCGGATTGCCCGCCATTTCCCCGCAAATCGAAACCGGCATGCGCAGCCTGAGCGCCGCTTCGGTTGCGAATTGCATCAGCCGCAGCACGGCTGGGTGCAGCGGGTCATAAAGATACGCCACTTCCGCATCGCCACGATCAACGGCCAGTGTGTACATCGCCAGATCATTGCTGCCGATGGAAAAGAAATCCGCTTCCAGCGCAATCGCATCCGCGGCCAGCGCCGCGCCCGGCGTTTCAATCATGGCGCCAAGCAGCGGCAATTTTTCCGGCAGCTTGTCACCACGCCGCCGCAACCGCCGCGCCACGCGATCAAAAATATCGCGCGCCTGCTTCATTTCCTCGGGGATGGTCACCATCGGCAACAAAAGCCGCACCTGGCCATCCGGCAATTCCGCCGCCACGCGCAAAATCGCGGCGAATTGCACTTCCAGCAATTCCGGCCGCCGCAGCAATAACCTGATGCCGCGCAGCCCAAGCGCTGGATTGGCACCGGCATGCGTCGGCGCGATCCCTTCGGCAAGGGCCGCGATATCCTTCTCGCCCCCCCAATCCAGCACGCGAATGGTCACGGGGTCCTGGCCCATGGCTTCCAGAATTTGCCGATAGGCCGCGCATTGCGCTTCCTCATCCGGCAAATCCTCGCGATTCATGAATAGGAATTCGGTGCGGAGCAGCCCAATGCCCTGCGCGCCGGCTTGCGCAATGAGCGGCAATTCCTGGGGAATTTCCAGATTGGCCTGCAATTCCACGGCTTCGCCATCGGTGGTCACGGCTGGCAGGCGGCGCAACCGCCCAAGCCGCGCGCGTTCTCGCGCATAAGCCGCCAGCTTTTCCTTCGCAGCCGTCAGCGTCGCCGATTCAGGGTGAATGGCGATACTCCCCGCTGCACCATCCAACACTACCACATCATTGCGCCGCACGCTTTCCGTCAGCCCCGGCACGCCAAGCACGGAAGGAATGCCAAGCGCGCGCAGCATGATGGCGGTATGGCCATCCGCGCCGCCCTCATCGGTCGCAACACCGGCAATGCGCGCCGGGTCCAGCAAAGCGGCGTCTGAAGGTGTCAGTTCCTCGGCGATCAGGATGCAGCCTTCGGGCAGGTTCTTAAGGCTGCGAAAAGGCGTCGCGGTCAGGTTGCGCGTGACGCGCCGCGCAATATCGCGCACTTCCGTCGCACGACGTGAAAGCCCAGCGCGATCATCATCCTTCGTGCCCAGAATGGCATCCGAAATTGCCGCCGCTTCATCCGTGATGGCGGTCTCGGCGGCGAGCAATTCGGTTTCAATCCGTTTGCGCGCCCCGCGGATCAGCCGCGAATTGCCGAGCATGAGCAAATGCGCATCAAGCAAGGGCGCGATTTCTTCCTGCGCTTCTTCGGGCAGGATGGCGATGCGTGTTTTCAGCTTGGTGACTTGCTTGCGCGAAAACGCCACGGCATCCGCCAGGCGCACGCGTTCGGCTTCAATAGCTTCGGTCGTGATGCGCCGGCGCGGTGCCTCGGCCGGGGCTTCGCTTGTGTCGAAGGCAGGGCCGATCGCGATGCCGGGCGAAACCGCAATGCCACGCAGCAAGGTTTCCCGGCGCTTGGGCGTTTTGGTTGCGCGCGGGCGGGCGGGCGTTTCACTCTTCATGGAAACCAGCCTCGACCAAGGCTGCCACCGCGTCCAAAGCTTCCTTGGCGTCCCAGCCTTCCGCTTCAATCACAATTTCGGCGCCGCGCCCGGCACCAAGCATCATCAGCCCCATGATGGAAACGGCGGGCACGCTTTGCCCATCTCGCAACACATTCACGCAAGCCGAATAGCGTTCCGCCAAGGCAACCAGCTTCGCCGCCGCGCGGGCATGCAGGCCGCGACTATTCGGGATGACAACGCTGCGGCGCAGTACCATGCCGCTGGAAAAAGGGGCCGGGGCTGCTTCGTTCATTCCTTAGGGTTGCCATTTTGCTTGGCGCCCGCGACATCCCGCGCGAGTGCGATATACTTGCGGCCCGCAGCTTTGGCGTGATCCAGCGCTTCATGCAGGGGTTCACTGCCGCGAATCTTCGCAAGCTTTACCAGCAAAGGCAGGTTCACCCCCGCCAGCACTTCCACAGGCTTGCCTTTTTCCATCATCTGCATGGCCAGATTCGAAGGCGTGCCGCCATACATATCCGTCAGCACCACCACACCATCACCCTGATCCACGCTGGCGATGGAATTACGAATATCCTGCCGGCGCAATTCCATATCGTCATCGGGCCCGATGCAGACTGTTGCCACCGCCTGCTGCGGCCCGACGATATGTTCCATCGCCAGCCGCAATTCCTCGGCCAACCTGCCATGGGAAACCAGAACAAGACCAATCATGATGCTTACGAAACGGCCCCCCGGCCCATAGTAGAAGAACAGCCGGTGGGGCTAGCCTGTCCACCGGCGATTTTCAATTCCCGATGGGCAAGATCAACCCGCCAACCGGATGCACCAAGATGCCCTGCCAGGCGTTCCGCGACAAGGACTGACCGATGCTTGCCCCCGGTGCAGCCCACCGCAATGGTGAAATATTTCTTCCCCTCGGCAGCGTAACGCGGCAGCAAAAGCTCAAGAAAATCCCGTAACCTCTGCCAAAAGGCCGAAAAATCCGGATCAGCTTCAATGAAGGCTGCCACCGGCGCCGCTTGCCCGGTCATGGGGCGCAGCACCGGGTCATAATGCGGGTTGCGCAGAAACCGCACATCGAAAACCAGATCCGCTTCCCGCGGCAGGCCCTTCGGATAGGCGAAGGAAAGCACGGAAACCGCGAGTCCCGCCGCCGCATCCGGGGCAAAGCGCCCTTCAATCATGCGCCGCAAATCGGCCAACGGCAGGTCTGACGTATCAATCGTGAGGTCCGCAGTATCGCGCAGCGCTTCCAGCAGCGCCTTTTCCCGCGCAATCCCTTCCAGCACGCGTGAGCCCATGGGGCCACCTGGCGCCAAGGGGTGGCGGCGGCGCGATTCCGTGTAGCGGCGGAGCAGCGCCTCATCCTCGGCGGTTGCGAAAATCAAGGAGACATTGATGTCGGAACGGAGCCGCAACCGATCCAGAACGCGCAGCACGGCGGTGGCATCGAAATCCCGCGTGCGCGCATCAATCCCAGCGGCGAGTGGCAGAACGCCATCACCCACCAGCGATTCCAGAATGGCGACGGGCGGGTTGTCCACCGTCTCGAACCCCAAATCCTCCAACACGCGCAGGATGGAAGCCTTGCCTGCGCCGGAAAGCCCCGTGACCAGAATGATTTCGCGCATAGGGTTGCTCATGCCGCGAAGGCCCCGGCCTTTTGCTGCAGGCGCCCAGTGGCGGCGCCAAGCGCGTGAATGATCTTGTCGCAGGCGGAAGCTTCAAATGCATGCAGCGTAATGCGCGGCACGGCGCCGGCCGGACCATCCCAGCAATCCGGTTCCGGCAGGCGCGGCACGTCTTGGCGCGCCACCAAATCCACCACCAGGCGAAGCCGAGCAGGTGATGCGACAGGGAGTGCCGTAAAAATTCCAAGCCCGCGTATTTCCAGCATCCCGCGCAAGGCGGGCGGCGCGCTGAGTGTTTCGCCTTCAAGCATCACCTGATCATCTGCCACCAGTTGCCAGCCGCGCCCGATCAAGCGCAGCACCAGATCTGATTTGCCCGCGCCGGATGGGCCGCGAAACAGCACTGCCTCTGACCCCAAAGCTGCGGCACTTGCGTGGATGAGCATTCTCCGCCAGCGCCATCGCGCCAGCCCCTTCCCGAGGAGGCGCAGGTTCCGCGCCTTTTACAGACATGATCATGCCAGAAAGGCCAAGGCGCGGGAAGCGCTTGCCGAGGCGGGGCGCGCAGGGCAGGCTCGGCGCATGATTGCACAGACCGACATCAGCGCCGCCATGGCGCGCATTGCCCCCCATATCCGGCGCACCCCAGTGCTGCGCCTGGCTCCCCATGAATTGGGGACGGAACACCCGGTCACGCTGAAGCTGGAATTCCTGCAAGTGACGGGGTCCTTCAAACCACGCGGGGCCTTTAATCGGCTCCTTTCGAATGCGGTGCCGGCAGCAGGCGTGGTTGCGGCATCCGGCGGCAATCACGGCGCGGCGGTGGCCTTTGCTGCGCAAAGCCTTGGTGTGCCGGCGGAAATCTTCGTCCCCGCGCCCACGCCGGCCGTGAAGCGCACGCGGATTGAGGGCTTCGGCGCGCGCCTTGTGGTGGGGGGGGCGAGTTACGAGGAAGCGCGCATCGCCTCCGAAACCCGCGCGGCAGAAACGGGGGCCATGCTGGTCCATGCCTATGACCAGCATGAGGTTTTGGCCGGCCAGGGCACGATTGGGCTGGAATTGGAACAGGATGCGCCGGAGTTGACGCATGTGCTGATCGCAGCCGGCGGTGGCGGCCTGTTTGGCGGCATTGGCGCCTGGTATGCGGGGCGAGCTGGCCTTGTGGTGGTGGAACCGGAAGCCTGCGCGACGCTGACCATGGCGCAAAAATCAGGCGCGCCGGTGGATGTGCCGGTGGGCGGCATCGCTGCCGATAGCCTGGGCGCACGCCGCGCCGGACGCCTGGCCTTTGAGGTGCTGGGCGCAACCAACGCCACCTGCGTCACCTTGCCGGATGAGACAATCATCGCCGCGCGGCGTTGGTTATGGGAGAAGCTGCGCATCGTCGCCGAACCGGGCGGCGCTGCGGCGCTGGCCGCACTGCTATCCGGTGCCTGGCGCGCGCCCGCCGGCGCGCGGATTGGCATTGTGCTCTGCGGGGCGAATTGCGATCCGGGGAGTGTCGCGTAAGCGCTATCCTCGTGGGATCATGCCTTCTTCCCGCGCCTTGATCTGAAGTGCCAGGTATTTTGAGTAGATGCGGCATTGCGCCAGGCTGCCGGCCATGAACCACAGCCCTTCTTGTGCGGTGGGCTTCCACATATTGGCCAATTCGCCATCCTCACCCACGCCCCAAATCGGCCCGACCTTATCGGCAATGGTATCGCCCATCAGCCGGCGCACCAATTCCTGCTGCGTATAATAGCCGGTCGCGAGCACCAATAGATCGGCGGGGATGATGCGCCCATCCTTCAGCTTGGCACCTTCAGCGACGAATTCAGCGATATCGTCAAATTGCAGCAGCCCGATATCGCCATTGATGATCAGGCCCGAACAGCCTGCATCCAGGTAATAGCCGCCACCACGCCTGCGGTATTTCATTTGATGGCCGGTGCCATCCTCGCCCAGATCATATTTGAAGCCGCGCCCCTTCAGCCCCGCAATCAAATCCTTGTCCATTTCCGCCATGCGCTGAACGGCCATTTGATAGCCATGGATGATCAGCGGATAGGTGCCGGAAGTCGCGATCAGATCACAATCTTCCGAAGACGGACCTTCATCATAAAGAGCGTAATTCATTTTCGCACTTGGATCGATGCTGACAACGGTGGTGGAACCGCGTTGGATGATGGTGGTGGCAACATCATGGCTGTGCAGATCTTGCGCCACATCATGCCCGCTATTGCCAGTGCCCAGCACCAGCGCCTTCTTGCCGCGCCAGGCCGCGCCGCTGGAGAAGCTGTGGGAATGAATCACATCGCCGGCGAAGGCTTCAAGCCCCGGCAGCTTCGGCACTTTGGGAACACCGCTGACACCATTGGCAAAAATGACATGGCGCGGTGCCATTTCACGCAGCGTCCCATCTGCGCGGCGCAGCCGTACGCGCCAATGCCCGGCCTTGGCACCATAATCCCCGCCCAGGAATTCCGTGCTGGTCCAGACATTGATTTCCAGCGCCCAGGCGTAATGTTCAAACCAATTGGCCAGCATGTCTTTGGGGATGTATTTCGGCCAGGTCGGTGGGAATGGCATATAGGGCAGGTGGTTCACATGCACCTGGTTATGCAGTGCCAGGGAATGATAGCGCTTGCGCCAATTATCGCCGATGCGACCGTGCTTTTCGACAACCAGCGTATCCAGCCCAAGCTGGCCAAGCCGCGCGGCAATGCCAAGCCCCGCCTGGCCCGCGCCAATTACCAGCACAACGGGGTCACGCCCTGCGAAGGCTTCTGCCTTTTCGCGTTGATCGAGCCAATTATCGCCGCCGAAATTGCGCGAATAGGCTTCACCGCTGGGCCGGCGCTTACCGGTTTTTTCTTCAAAACCCGTGAGTTCTTCAAGCGTCGTCAGCAGCACCCAGGCTTGGCTTGGGTTTTCTGCTGGCAGGCGCAGTACGCCATCACCGCGACCAAGCCTTGTGGCGAAGGTGAACAGCGCTTCGATCACCTCAATGCCCAGACGCTTGACGCGCCGTGGTGGCGTGCGTCCTTCAGCCAAGGCAAAGCCATGCGCGCCAATGCTGGGCGCCACTTCCGCCAGCGCTGTCGCGATATCAGCCGCGCCAGCATGGGGCGTGATATTCCAGGTGAAGGCGAGCAAATCACGCCAATGGCTCTCGGGCGCAAAAAGCGCGGCGAGGCGCCCCGTATCAGCCGCCTTAAGTGCGGCTTCAAAACGCTGCAGCCAACCGGTTACCAAAGCCGCATCATCCGCGACCGCGCTCAGCGCGCTATTGCTCACATGGTTCATGGTGTTTCTCGCCCTGGAATTTACTTACGGGCAGCCTAACCTATCGCGCGCGATTGAAAAGCCCGCGCCTTTATGCCGCGTCAAAGCGCGTCAGCAGCGCGCGCAGGCGATCCGGCACGGGGATGGGCCGCTTGCTTTTTTGATCGGTCCAGACCCAAACAATCTCACCGGTTGCGAGCAACCTGTCGCCATCTGCTTGGAAAATCGCCGGCTGGAAGGCGATGGAAGAAGTGCCAATCCGCGTGGTGCGCACGCCAATCGCCAATTCCTCATCATGGCCGATGCCGACCTTATATTCGACAAGGGCGCGCACAACGTGAAAATCCGCGCCACTTGCCTTGATTTCAGCGCGATTATCCCAGCCGGCAGCGCGGATATAGGCGGATAGCGCCATATCATACCAGGTCAGGTAATGCGCGTTGAAGACAATGCCCTGAGCATCCACTTCATTGTAGCGAACGCTCAGGGGGTAGAAGTAGCGAAAGCTGCTTCGTTCCATGCTCAGGCAGACTTGATGTCTTTCACAATGGCCTTGGCGGCATTGACCATGATGGCGACTTCATTAGCGATGGTCACCAGCTTATAGCCCATTTTGATCATGCGCTTGGCATAGGCGGGCGACCCGCAATGCAGCCCGGCCGAAATGCCGCGCTTGCCACATTCCGCGATCAGCTTTTCATAAATGCCCAGAATGAAGGGGTCTTCCACATCCAGCTTCGGTTCCAACCCGTAGGAGAAGGAAAGATCCGAAGGCCCAACATAAATGCCATCAATGCCCGGCACATCCAGGATGGCGCCGATATTCTCAATCGCCTGCTTGGTTTCGATCATGGGAATGACAAGAATTTCGTCATTCGCGGTCTTTTGATAGGAACCGCCTTCGCCATAAAGCCCTGCGCGGATTGGGCCATTGGAACGCGTGCCATGCGGCGGGTATTTGCAATATTGCACCAGCGCGCGGGCTTCTTCGGGCGTATTCACCATGGGGCAAATCACCCCATAGGCGCCGGCATCCAGCACCTTGCCGATGATGCCAGGTTCATTCCAGGGTACGCGCACCATGGGGGTCACGGGATGCGGGTGCATGCCCTGGAAGCAGGCCACGCAGGAAAGGTAATCCTGCACGCCATGCTGCATATCCACGGTTATGCTGTCCCAGCCTGATTGGGCGAACATTTCCGCCGAAAAGGCATTGGGGATGGCAAGCCACCCATTGGCTACGGCCTGGCCGGCCTTCCACATCTGTTTGACCTTATTCGGCATTGCCCTGTTTCCTCCTTGGGGACGCTGATGGGCGAAGGCTAGGCCAGAAAGGACTGGGCCGGAAGATGCCCCCGCTGGACGCGCTGGCCTGCAAGCGGCAAAAAGGGTGTAACCCGCCGCCAGCCTTTCGCCGCCGGCATGAGGAAACACCATGAATGCCAGCGCCCCCGCCATAGCTCAGGTCATTGCCAGCATCCGCGGCTTTCTGGGTGAAAGGCTGAGTACCGCCCAGGCCATGCGCGAACAGCATAGCCGGGGTGAGGACACCACGCCGCCGACGCTGCCCGATGCGGTGGCCTTTGTGCAGACCACGGATGAAGTCAGCCGTATCATGGTGCTGTGCCATCAGCATGGCGTGCCGGTGGTGCCCTTTGGTGCCGGCACATCGCTTGAAGGGCATGTCAATCCGGTGCGCGGCGGCATATCGCTCGATCTCTCGCAAATGACGGCGGTGTTGGAATTAAACACTGAGGATATGGATTGCCTGATTGAACCCGGTGTCACCCGCCAGGCCCTGAATGATTTTCTGCGCGCCGAGGGGCTGTTCTTCCCGGTTGATCCCGGCAGCCATTGCACCATTGGCGGCATGTGCGCCACGCGCGCTTCCGGCACCAATGCGGTGCGCTATGGCACCATTCGAGAAAATGTTTTGGGGCTTGAAGTGGTGCTGGCGGATGGGCGCGTCATTCAAACCGGCGGGCGCACGCGCAAGGCCGCGAATGGCTATGACCTGACGCGGCTTTTCATTGGGTCTGAAGGCACGCTTGGCGTTATCACCAAAATCCGCCTGCGCCTGCATGGCATCCCTGAGGGCATCAGCGCCGCGGTCTGCCAATTCCCAACGCTCGCCGCCGCGGTTGAGACGGTCAGCACCGTGATGCAAAGCGGCATTCCCGTGGCGCGCATTGAATTGCTGGATGAGGATCAGATGGAAGCCTGCATCCGCTATTCCAAGCTGGAAGGTTTCGCCGCGACCACCACGCTTTTTTTGGAATTCCACGGCTCGCCCGCCAGCGTGGTGGAGCAGGCGGAAACAGTAGAAGCCGTCGCGCGGGATTTTGGCGCCACCAGTTTTGAGGCAGCAACGGATCCTGAGGCGCGTAATCGGCTATGGAAGGCACGGCATGACGCCTATTGGGCCGCGATCGCGCTGAAGCCAGGCCATCGCGGCATTACCACGGATGTCTGCGTGCCCATCTCTCGGCTGACAGAAGCGGTGGTGAAGGCGAAGGAAACCGCCGAAGCATCGGGACTGACAAGCTGCATCGTCGGCCATGTCGGCGATGGCAATTTCCATTGCCTGATCCTGTTTCCGGATAATGATCAGGCCGCGCTGGAAAAGGCCTGGGCTTTGGACCGGGAGATCGTCGCACAAGGCTTGGCGTTTGGTGGCACTTGTTCTGGAGAACACGGCATTGGCCTCGGCAAGCGCGAATTTCTGGAACAGGAACATGGGGATGGGGCGCTTTCGGTCATGCGCGCGCTGAAGGCAACGCTTGATCCCAAAGGCATCATGAACCCAGGCAAGATGTTCCGGAATTGATGATCGCCCCTACCCCATGAACCTGATATCCCTTTCCATCCTCGCCTTGACGATGGGGCATGTGTTTTCGAATGCGGTGCGCACCCTGCCCGCGATTGCCGCCGATGTGCTGCAACGTGATCTGGGCGTCACCGCCGATGGGCTTGCCGCTTTGACTGGTGCCTTTCCCGCAACCTTTGCGCTTGCCATGCTGCCCGTTGGTGTCGCGCTGGACCGCTGGGGCGTGAAACCCACCGCGCTTTGTCTGCTGACCATTGCCGCGATTGGGGCGGTTCTGGGTGCTTATGCGGATAACGCCTGGTCCATGCTGCTGGCGCAAATGATCCTGGGCATTGGCTGTTCCGGGATGCTGATGTGCCCGATTACTTATGCCGCCAAGAACATGCCGGCGCAGCGCTTCGGGCTTTGGGGCGGGATTATTCAGGCCGTTGGCAATACGGGCATGGTGATTTCCGCAAGCCCGCTGGCCTTTCTGGTGGAGTATAGCGGCTGGCGCGCGGGCTTCATTGCCTGTGCGGGGCTGGCGATTTTCGCGGCGCTTTCGGTTGCTTTCGTGGTGCGCGAAACGCCGCCCGATGCCGCAACGCGGCGCAGCCTGAAAGAAGATGCACGCGATGTGATCCGGCTTGGCTTTTCGCGCGAATTGCGCGCGCCGATTGTCATGGCCTGGACTTCCTTCGCCATTGTCCTTGGTGTGCGCGGCTTATGGGGCGGCCCCTGGCTGATGGAAGAAAGGGGCCTTTCGCGCGTGGAAGCGGGGCATGTGCTGCTGGTGTGCACCATTGCGCTGATCATCGGGCCTTTGCTCGCCGGCATTCTGGAACGGCGCTATCAAAAACATCGCGGCGGCATTCTGGCCGGCGGGCATATCGGCGCGGTGGCGGCCATTGCCCTCATGGTGCTTGGCGGCGCGCTTTCCTGGCCGGTGGCGGCGGATGCGGTGCTGCTGGCGCTTTTTGGGCTGTTGATCTCAACCCAGGTGATCTGCTTCGCCCTGGTGCGCGCAGCCACCCCGCCGGAGCGTGTGGGACGCGCGCTTTCGGCCATGAATGTCGCCTTTTTTGGCGGTGCCGCGATCATGCAGGCCGCTTCGGGTGTGGCGGCCAGCATTGGTGGCATTGGGGCGGCGCTGATGACCTTTGTTGTTGCGGTGCTGATCTGCTGCATAATCTTCATCATGCTGCGTGCGCGGGAGACTTGATGCGCAAGGATTTCCGTCGCAGATGAACCCTTGAAAAGGCAGGGGCAAATCCGCCCGCCGGGATGAATGGGTGCAGAGCCATGGATGGCATGAATGACACGGTGGGCCGCTTCGGGAGCGGCCAGGCGGTGCGGCGGCTGGAAGATGGGCCGCTTTTGGCGGGCGCTGGCCGCTTCACCAATGACGAAGCCCTGCTGGGCCAGGCGCATCTGGTGTTTTTACGCTCCCCCCATGCCCATGCGCGCATAGCCTCGATTGATACGGGGGCCGCGCTTGCCATGCCGGGTGTCGTGGCGATCCTGACTGGGGAAGATGTGGCGGCGGCGGGGTTGAAATCCCTTGGCGTCGCTTTGCCCTTCAAGCGCCCGGATGGGTCAGACCTGGCAGCGCCGCCGCGCCCGATCCTGGCGCAGGGGCTGGTGCGTTTTGTGGGCGAACCCGTCGCCGCCATCATCGCCGAAAGTGCCGCCGCGGCGCGTGACGCAGCCGAAGCCATCATGGTGGATTACGAAGAATTGCCCGCCGTGACTGGGCTGCGCGACGCTATCGCCCCCGGCGCGCCGCAGCTTTGGCCCGCTGCCGGTAACAATATCGTCGCCGAAACCCGCTATGGCGATCAGGCGGCGGTGGAAGCAGCCTTCGCGAAGGCCGCGCATGTTGTGGCGCTTGATCTGGTGAACCAGCGCCTTGCCCCGGTTTCCATGGAACCGCGCGTGGTGCTGGCAGAATATGATGGTGCGAGTGATCGCTTCACCATCCGCATGAGCACGCAAATGCCATCAGGCTTTCGTGATCAGCTTTGCAAGGAAGTGCTGGATATCCCGACCGATCGCGTGCGCGTGCTGGTGGGCGATGTTGGCGGCGGCTTTGGCATGAAAACCGGGCTTTATGCCGAAGATGCCGTGGTGGCCTTTGCCGCGCGGCGCCTGGGCCGCCCGGTGCGCTGGGCTGCGGAGCGGATGGAAGATTTCCTCGCCGCGCTGCATGGCCGCGATACGGATAGCAAAGTGGAATTGGCGCTGGATGAAGCGGGCAAAGTGCTTGGGTTGCGCGTGCGGACGCTTGCCAATATGGGCGGCTATACGCGCAATTCCGGCGTTGCCATTCAATTGCTGATCGGGCCTTGGGTTTCGACCAGCATTTACGACATCACGAATATTGATTTCCAATTCACCGCTGTGCTGACCAATACCGCACCCACTGGCCCTTATCGCGGCGCCGGCCGGCCTGAGGCGATTTACATCATAGAACGTTTGATGGATGCGGCGGCGCGCAAGCTTGGGCTTGACCCTGCGGAACTCCGTCGGCGTAACATGATCCGGCCAGAGCAAATGCCCTACAAGAACGCCATGGGCCAAAGCTATGATAGCGGTAGTTTTGAAAAAATCATGGACCAGGCCTTGGTCGCCGCGGATTGGCAGGGCTTTGCGGCGCGCGCCGCGCAATCGGCCAAGGCAGGCAAGCTCCGCGGGCGCGGCATTGCAACCTTCCTGGAATGGACGGGCGGGAATGTGTTCGAAGAACGTGTGACTGTCGCGGTTAAGGCCAATCGCGAAATTGAAATCTACGCCACCACGCAAGCCATGGGTCAGGGCATCGCCACAAGCTATGCGCAGCTTGCTGTGGATGTCTTTGGTGTGGAACTCGACAACATCAAAATCGTGATGGGCGATTCTGATCGTGGTAGCGGCTTTGGCAGCGCGGGGTCACGTTCGCTGTTCACCGCAGGATCAGCAGTGAAGGTCGCCGCCGACAAGACGGTGGACAAGGCGCGTGATCTTGCCGCCGATGCTTTGGAAGTGGCGCCGGTTGATCTGGAGTATCTGGCCGGTGCCTTCCAGGTGGCGGGCACGGATCGGCGCATCGGGCTTTTCGAATTGGCGGCGAAGCAGCCGGAAGGCCGTATTTTCATTGATTCCACCAGCTCTGTTTCCGGCCCTACCTGGCCCAATGGCTGCCATATCGCGGAAGTGGAAATTGATCTCGATACGGGCGAGGTTGCCATTCCGCTTTATGTTTCCAGCAATGATGCCGGGCGCGTGGTGAACCCCTTGATCGTTGAAGGCCAGGTGGTGGGCGGTGCGCTGCAAGGCATTGGCCAGGCATTATGTGAGGCGGTGATCTATGACCCCTCCACCGGCCAACCGCTGACCGCAAGCTTCATGGATTACACCATGCCGCGCGCGGATATGCTGCCAACAGCGACCACCTTGCTTGATCAATCCATCCCCTGCCGCACTAATCCTTTGGGTGTGAAGGGTGTGGGTGAGCTTGGCACCATCGGCGCCACGCCGGCGCTGGTGAATGCCGTTTCGGATGCGCTGGCGCGGCATGGGCGCGGTGCAGTGGCTGATAGCGTGCAAATGCCACTCACGCCGCCGCGCATCTGGGCGCTGCTGCAGGGCTGAAACGCGATGGCGCTTGGCAGAAGACGCAACCGGGAACGCCGCCAGCGCGCCACGCGCTGGCTGTGGCGCTTGTCCCAAGGCGTCATGCTTTTGCTGGTGTTTCTGGGCTTTGGCGTCATTGCCTATCGCGGCGCGGAGGAAATCGCGCGCGCCGAGGTCACCGCCCTTGAAGCACGTCTGGCGGCGGCGGCCGAACGCGAAAGCGCCGAGGCGGGCGAGAAAACCAAGCTTATCGCCGAGCTTGAACAAGCGCGCGCCGAGGCCAGCACCTGGCGCGCACGCCATGATCAGGAAGTGCCGCGCCCGCCCTTTATCGATGTGCTGGCCATCGCCGCGCAGCGTATCGCGGCTGGTGTTGCGCCGGAACGGCTGATGGAGGTGCTGCGCGCCGCCGATAATCCGCGCCGCTGTGAAGGCCGCCCGATCATCCGCCGCTTCGCCGTTCGCTTTGGTGGCGCGCCGAATGCCGATGAAGGCACGAGCTTCATGGATGGCTTACTTCGCATCACCGCCGCCATGCCAGCCGGCACGGAAGATGCGGCGCGGCTTGCCAATGTGACGGTTACCACCGCCTGGAATGGTCGTACGGAAAACCTGACCGGCTTGCCGCAGCGCCTTGTTCTGCCCGTGGGCAATCTGGAACTGGACCTTGCCGTTACCGCGAGTGATATGCGCGGCTTTGTCCAGGTGGGGCTAGCGACCTGCCCGCGCGGCTGAAACCGCCCCTGGACAGCACCCAGTATCGGCGCAAGCATCAGTCTGAAAGACTGGAGGAAACCCATGAATCGCCGTGACACGCTGAAGGGCGCGCTTGCCCTTTCAAGCCTGGCTGCCTTGCCCGCTATGGCGCAAAATCTGGATCGGCCCGTGCGCTTCATTGTGCCCTTTGCCCCCGGTGGCACCTCGGACATCATCGCACGCTTGCTCTCGCCAGAACTCACCAAATCCTTCGGCCAGAATGTGGTGGTAGAAAACCGCACCGGCGCCAGTGGGAATATTGGTGCTGATCTGGTGGCGAAATCGCCGCCCGATGGTCACACCATGTTGATCATTGATGTCTCGACTCTCGCTACCGCGCCATCGCTCTATACGCGCTTTCCCTTTGATCTGAAGCGGGATTTGGCGCCGGTGACGATGCTGATCTACGCGCCCTATATCCTGGCAGTGCATCCTTCCGTGCCGGTGAATAACGCCGCCGAATTGGTGGCCTATGCCAAGGCCAATCCGACGCGCGTGAATGTCGGTCATGCCGGGATTGGCGTGGGCAATCATCTGACTGGGCTTTTGGTGACGCAGCATTGGGGCGCTGATCTGACGCAAGTGCCCTATCGCGGCGGGGCGGCGGCACTCACCGCCGTGGCCACTGGCGAAGCGCAATTGCTGATCAATGGCGCCACCGCAACCGCACCCTTCTGCAAGCAAGGGCAATTACGCCCCATCGCCGTGACCGGCCCGCGCCGCCTGCCTGATTTCCCGGACGTGCCAACCTTCAAGGAACTCGGCTGGCCGGCGGCGGAAAGCGGCACCTGGCAGGGCGTGCTGGTGCAGGGCGCCACCCCGCCTGCGATGGTGGAACGGCTTTCGCGTGATCTCCGCGCTGCCATGGCCGTGCCTGCTGTGGCTGAACGCATCACCGCGCTTGGCGGCGAAAACCGGGCCGAGGGCCCGGATTCCTTCCGCCGCTGGCTGGATAATGAGATCGAGGTCTGGGGCCAGGTTGTGCGCGCCAATAACATCAAGCTTGATTAATGCCGCCCGCCGCCATCGGCCTCGCGGGAGGTGGCAAGCCCACCGCGTTTTTCAGGATTCCGTAGTGGCAGAGAAACTGGTAGTGTTTTCCCCGAAGCAGGACTCCATATTGCGCGTTCTGACGTTTCTTGCGAAGCCCCGAACCGGTGCCCGATCCGAAAGATGAAGCAGCCACCCCGCATCATCCAACAAAAGCTTGCCGAGGCGATTGCCCTGCTGCAACGGCGCGACTTCGCGGCGGCTGAGGCTGGCTTTCTGACGATTTTGAAACGCGACCCGCGCAATTTTGACGCGCTGCATTATGCGGGGGTGGCCGCGGCACAGGCGGAGCGGCTGGAAGAAGGCGCGGCCTTCATCCGCCGCGCCTTGGCAATCAATCCGCGTCATGCCGCTGCCCAAGGCAATCTTGGTTTCGCGTTGATCCGGCTTGGCCAGTATGAGGAAGCGCTGCCCAGCCTTGACCGCGCGGTAGCCATGGACCCGAAGGCGGCCAATGCTCATCATAATCGCGGCTTTGCATTGTTGAGGCTGAAGCGCCTGGATCAAGCGGTTGCTGCCCTTGATCGCGCCATCGCATTGAAGCCCGATAATGCGGAAGCCCATAATGACCGCGCTTGCGCTCTTATGGATCAATTCAAGCTTGAAGATGCGCTGGCCAGCTCGGAAGAAGCGCTCAGTTTCCGTCCGGATGCGCCTTCCTTTCTGGTGAATAATGCGCTGATCCTGTGTGACCTGCAGCGCCCTGCCGAAGCCTTGGCGGCGGCTGAGGCTGCCTTGCGGATCAGGCCCGAAGATACGGCCGCGCTGACCGTGCGCGCCCAGGCATTGCTGGCGCTGGGACGACCGACGGAGGGTCTTGCGACTATAGACAGCGCACTCAAGATCAATCCTTCTTCGGTGCAAGGATATCTGTGGCGCTCAGCCGCGCTTATCCTGCTCGGCCAGCCCGAACTGGCCTTGATGGCGACCGAAACCGCACGGACGCTCGCGCCGCAGGACGCCTCAGCCCATAGAGGTTACGGCTTCGCCCTTGGCAATCTGAACCGCTTGGAAGAAGCTCTGGTTTCCTATGATCATGCGCTGTCGCTCCTGCCCGATGACAGGGAAGCCTTGTGGAACCGCGCCTTGGCCTTGCTGGCACTGGGGCGCTTTGAAGAAGGCTGGCTTGGTTACGAATATCGCAATCTCCGCCACAAGACTTTGGCAGCGCGTAAATATCCGAAGCCGCTCTGGTGGGGCAAGGAACCGCTCAAGGATCAGCGGCTTTACATCTATTGGGAACAGGGGCTTGGCGATACTATCCAATTCGCGCGCTATGCGCTGCTCGCTGCAGCTGCTGGCGCAAAAGTCGCTTTTTCCGTCCAAGACCCGCTGCTTCGGCTCTTGAGGGGTTTTGAACCCGCTGTCACCGTGATTGGCCAGAATGAAGCACCGACAGAGTTTGATTTGCACTGCCCGCTACTGACGCTGCCGCTTGCCTTCGGCACAAGGCTTGAAACCATTCCCGCTTGGGAGGAAGGCTACCTCAAGGCTCCTTCAGAAGATGTGGCGCGCTGGAATCAGCGCCTGCCCGCAGGCCGCCGCATCGGCCTGGTCTGGAGCGGCAACCAGACGCACGCGAATGATGCCAATCGGTCGCTTTCACTCGCGAAGATTTCGCCCTTGTTCCAGCCAGGCGATGTCTGGGTTTCGCTGCAAAAGGAAGTGCGGGAAGCGGATCGCGCCGCGCTTGAAGCCTCCGGCATTTTGAATGTGAGCGCTGAGCTTGGTGATTTCGCCGATACGGCGGCGCTGATTTCCGCGCTCGATCTGGTGATTTCGGTTGATACCTCGGTCGCGCATTTGGCTGGCGCGCTTGGCAAGCCCGTTTGGTTGATGGTGCCCTTTGCCCCGGATTTCCGCTGGCTTTTGGACCGCGAGGATACGCCCTGGTACCCCAAAATGCGCCTGTTTCGCCAAAGGCGTGCGGGCGATTGGGATGGCGTTATCGCGCGTATCGGCGAAGCACTTCGCGCATAAGGGCTTTGGCGGCAGAGACAAGCGCGCCCAAGCGTTGCTACATGCACCAAACATATCGCACCAAGGGGAACCGCCATGTCATCCGGCAGCTATGACCGCGCCAGCTTCAAGGGCCTGAGTTTTCACGATGCCGTGCCGCGTTTTCTTGCCGGGCAGGATAACCCTCGCGCCTATCTGGAACGCTGCCTTGATACCATCGCCGCGAAGGATGGCGTTGTGCGCGCCTTTGTTGTGATGAATGAAGTGGGGGCCCGCGCCGCCGCCGATGCCTCTGCCGCGCGCTACAAGCAAGGGCGCGCGCTTTCCACCATTGATGGCATGCCAATCGGCATCAAGGATCTGATTGAAACCTTGGATATGCCAACGCAAATGGGCTGCGGCGCATTCACTGGCAATTTCCCGAAGCGCGACAGCATCATGGTGCGCGCTTTGCGCGATGCTGGGGCGGTGATCATCGGCAAGACGGTCACGGCCGAATTGGGCATGGCGCATCCGGGGCCGACGACCAACCCCTTCGATCCACGCCGCACGCCAGGCGGTTCATCCTCGGGCTCGGCAGCGGCGGTTGCGGCCAATATGATCCCGGCGGCGATTGGCACGCAGGTGGGCGGTTCCATCATTCGCCCGGCTTCCTATTGCGGCAATATCGCGCTGAAACCCACCCAAGGCGCCATTAATCGCGGGGAGAGGCAATCGCTCAGCCAATCCACCGCCGGCGTGCACGCCAATAGCTTCGAAGATATGTGGGCGGTGGCAATCGAAATCGCGCGCCGGGCGGGCGGAGACCCCGGCGCGCCTGGGCTTTTCGGCCCGCTGGCCGCGCCCGCGCCAGTGAAACCCGCGCGGCTGATTGTGATGGAAACCGAAGGCTGGGCGGATTTGGATGCGGCGTCCCTCGCGGCGTTTGAAGGCCTGCTAACAAAACTCCGCGCGGCAGGGGTGGAGATCTGGCGCCGCGCCGACCATCCGCTGATTGAAGGTTTTGAACGCGCTTTGGCGCAAGCGAAGGCCATCACCGCCGATATCTGCGCCTTCGAACAGCGCGCGGGCTTGCAGCATTTGGCGGAAACCGCAGCGGATCGCGTGAGCCCCCGGCTTTTCACGCGCTTGCAGCATGGCGCCAAGGTTGATCTTGAAACATACCGTGCGCGGCTTTTGGAACGGGATGAACTGCGCCGCCGCTTGGTGTCGCTCGCACCTTTGGCGGATGGGTTGATTGCGCTGTCATCCCCCGGCCCCGCGCCGGTTTGGCTCGGCGATCAGCCAGGCCAGTCGATTGCGCCGCGCCCGACCGGGGATATCAGCTTCAATGCCGGAACCTCGGCGCTTGGCTGCCCGGCGGTGAATGTGCCGTTATTGGCCGTGGAGGGCATGCCGCTTGGCGTGCAGATTATTGGCCAATGGCATGAAGATGCGCGCGCTGCGGCGATAGCGGCTTGGGTGGCGGGCGCCGCCTAATCCAGCAGCACCGCGCGGAAGTCCGCCATCCGCGCCGGCGTCAGCCCAAGCCCATCCTCAATCAGGCCCGCCTCAGACCCAAAGGGCGCCACCGCCGCATCCAGGGCGGCGGTGAGCAGCGCCGGGTGCGTGTCCAATATCGCGTCCTTGGCTTCCTGGGGTGCCTCATCCGGTAAGGGGTGATCGCGCCGCCAAAAGCGATCCGTCGCCACATAATCCGCCAGGATCTGCTCCCGCGAAACGCCAAGCGCGGTCAGGATCAGCGCGGCACCAAGCCCGGTACGGTCCTTGCCCGCCGAGCAATGAAACAGCAGCGGCCGGCGTTCATCTTCCAGGATCAAGTCAATAAGCCGGCGATAAACCGGCAATTGCTCGGTCGCGTAATTCAGATAGGCAATGCCCAAAAGCCGCGTGGTCTCCGCCCGCGTTGCCGCGCCATTGGCCAAAAGGTCGCGCAAGGATGCGCCAATGCGCGGTTCAATCGGCAGCGGCACAGCCCGCGCCCCTTGCGGCAGGCGGGAAGGCGACGCTGCCGCTTCTCGCGTACCGCGCAAATCGCAGACCGTGCTGAGCCCCGTGGCTTCAAGGGTCATCAAATCCTGATGGGTCAACCGGTGCAGGGCATCGGACCGGAACAGCACCCCATGGCGCAGCACCTGGCCCTGATGGCCGCGCCAGCCCCCCAGATCACGGAGGTTGGAGGCACCTTCAAGCGGGATAAGTCGTGGCAAAATCTGGCTCATGGGCGAAATATGGCAGAAAGCACCGCCAACGCCCATCGGGCAGGATTGTTTCACGTGGCGCAAAACTATTTTAGAAGGCACACGGCTTTCGCCACCTGGGATTAACGCATGGGCACGGCCCTAGAGATTTTGATCATCCTGCTGCTGGTTCTGCTGAATGGCGCCTTTGCCATGTCGGAACTCGCCATCGTGTCCTCTCGCCGATCCCGGCTGATGGCCATGCAAAAGCGCGGCGTGCGGGGGGCGGATACCGCGCTGGCGCTGGCCGAGGACCCGAAGCGCTTCCTGCCGACAGTGCAGGTGGGCATTACCATGGTGGGCATTATCGCCGGCGCCTTTGGTGGCGCGCGGCTGGCCGGGACCGTCGCCGCTGCCCTAGAAATGCTGCCCTTTCCCGTGCCTTTTGTGCAGGAAGTGGCGTTTGCGTTGGTGGTGTTGGCGATCACCTATCTCAGCCTGATCCTGGGCGAATTGGTGCCCAAGCAATTGGCGCTTCGTGAGCCTGAGAAAATCGCCATTCTGGTGGCCCGCCCGCTGGCGCTGTTGGCGCGCATCACCGCGCCCATGGTCTGGCTTTTGGGCGCATCTTCGGCCCTCGTGCTGCGGTTTTTCGGCCCAGCACCCACCTCCGACCTTTCCGTGACGGAAGAAGAAGTGAAGGCCGTGGTGGCGGAAGGTGCTGAGGCCGGCGCGCTTGAGACCGAAGAACGCCACATGATCGAACGCGTGCTGCGGCTAGGCGACAAGCCCGTGCGCGCGCTGATGACACCGCGCAATGACATCGCCTGGCTTGACCGTGCCGAGACGCCGGAAAACCTGCCTGAGCGGCTGCGCGCCGCGCATGTCACGCGCTTCATCGTGGCCGATGGGCGCGTTGATAACGTGGTGGGCGTGGTCGAGGCCAAGGATTTGCTCGACCAGCTTCTGGCCGGCGGGCCGATTTCCCTCGAAGCCGCTTTGCGTCAGCCCTTGGTGTTGCCCGATACGCTAACCGCTTTGGATGCGCTGGAACGCCTCCGCGGAGACCACCTTGGCATGGCGTTGGTGCTGGATGAATACGGGTCCTTTGAAGGCATGGTGACCGCTTCCGATTTGCTGGAGGCGATCATTGGCGAATTGGGGCCAAGTGAGGCCATGCCATCCGAAGCGGCGGTGCTGCGCTTTGATGGCTCACTTTTGCTGGATGGCAGCATGCCATCCGATGAATTGCGCGCGCGGCTTGACCTGCCGGAAATGCCAGGGGCGGGCACCTACCACACCGTCGCCGGGCTGATGTTGGCCCTGCTGCAACGTGTCCCGCGGGAAGGGGACCGCATCGTCTGGGCCGGCTGGCGCTTTGAAATTGTGGATATGGATGGCAGGCGCGTGGATAAGGTGCTGGCCAACCGGGAAGATGCGGGCGGTGATGGCGGCGGGTGAGGAATTGAAGGATTGCAGGTCACCGCCAGCCCAAGGATGCGCCTGAGTGATCCGCCCTTCCACGACCTCAGGGCCGAAGGTGAAGCTCAGACCGAACCCTTGCGCTCCACCACCAGAATCCGCGCCGCACCAATCGGGTGGGCGACATGCTCATCACCGACATCGGCTACAAAGACATCCGTCGGCCCCAGACGCACCGAATGTTCGGCCCCATTCAGCCGATATTTCATTTCAACCGTGCCATCGAGCACGACGAAAACCTCCGCCCCATCATTGACGTGCCAGATATAGGGCTGGTCGGTCCAATGCAGCCGGACCGTGGCGCCTTCAATTTCGGCGAAATCACGGGCACCCCAGGCGCGGGTGGCCGTGAAGCTGCGATTATCCTGATAGATGTCAGGCATAAGTCTCTCCTGCTGCCTTCGCCGCCCCCTATTGCCCCGCCGATTTCGCAATCGGCGCGATGAATTGCGGCTCGGTATCCCAGGGGAACAAGATCCAGGTATCCTGGCTCACTTCCGTAATAAACGTATCCACCATCGGCTTGCCGGCGGGCTTGGCATAGACCGTCGCGAAATGCGCCTTTGGCAGCAGGGCGCGCACCACGCGCGCTGTGGTGCCGGTATCCACCAGATCATCCAGCAGCAACCAGCCTTCGCCATCGCCCGCGGCATCGGGCATTTTCACCACACGCGGCTCGCCCTTGGTTTCCTCATCGTATGTAAGGACCGAGACAGTTTCGATCAGCCGGCAATCCAATTCCCGCGCCACCACGGCGGCTGGGATCAGCCCGCCGCGGGTGATGGCGACCACGCCGCGCCAGGGGCCGCGTTCCAGCAGCCGCCAGGCCAGCGCCTTACAATCCCGATGCAATTGGTCCCAGGAAACCGTGTAATATTTCTGCGCCATCAAAACATCCTTCCGCCATTCGGCACGCGTTGATCAGGGCCAAGCAGCACAACCGCGCCTGCCTCATCCGGCATTCCCAGCACCAGAACCTCACTCATGAACCCCGCAATGCGGCGCGGGGCAAAATTCACCACGGCTGCTACCTGCCGCCCCACCAGCGCTTCCGGCGTGTAATGCACGGTCAATTGCGCCGAGGACCGCTTCACACCGATCTCCGCCCCGAAATCAATGCTGAGCTTGATGGCGGGCTTGCGCGCCTCCGGGAAGGGCTCAGCGGTCAGGATGGTGCCGACCCGGATATCTATCCGGTGAAATTCATCAAGGGTCGCGACAGGTTCCATGACAGGGCTTTAATGCAGATTCGCCTGGGGTGAAACCGCCCCTGGGGCTTTTCCCGAAGCGCCAGAGGGGGCATGAGGGGGGCTGTAACTGCACCTAATGGAAGCCCTAACCCGATGCGTGATCTTCACCTTGCTGGCCGCAGCCCCGCCTATGGCACCCACGGCATGGCCGCAACCTCCATGCCCCAAGCCACTTTTGCCGCGCTTGAAATCCTGCGCGCCGGCGGCAATGCCATGGATGCGGCGATTGCGGCCTGCGCCGTGCAATGCGTGATTGAACCGGAATCGACAGGCATTGGCGGCGATTGCTTCTGCCTTTACGTGCCGGCGGGTAGCAGCACGGTGATTGCGCTGAATGGTTCTGGCCGCGCGCCGGCCGCCGCAACGCCCGAGGCACTGCGCGCCACCGGTGCGACCAAGATGGAAAACACCTCGGCCCATTCAGTCACGGTGCCGGGCGCGATTTCGGCTTGGGAATTGCTCAATCGCAGCCATGGCAAGCTCGGCCTGGACCGTATCCTGCAAGCGGCGATCCATTATGCCGAAGAAGGCTTCCCCATCACCCCGCGCGTTGCTGCGGATTGGGAGGGCTCGGTCGGCAAATTGCTGAAAAACCCTGCATCGACGCGGCGTTTCCTGAATAATGGCGCGGCATTCACGCTCGGCACGCGCTTCCGTCAGCCGGAATTGGCGAAGACCTTGCGCGCCATCGCGGCACGTGGCGCGGCTGCCTTCTATCAGGGCGCAGTGGCCGCCGATATTGTGGCGACGCTGCGCGAAGCTGGCGGCCTGCATACGGAAGAAGATTTCGCCAATGGCCAAAGTGCGGCGGAATTCGTCACACCCATTTCCATCCCCTGGCGCGGGATGGAGGTCTATCAATGCCCGCCGAACGGGTCCGGCCTGCATGCGCTGCAAATCCTGGGCACCTTGGGTAATCTGCCCACGCCGGAGGGCGGGCCGCTTTCGGCCACGCGGCTGCATCGGCACATCGAAGCCGCGCGCATGGCCTATCGGGACCGCGATGCTTTCCTGGCCGATCCTGCGCAGGTGAATGTGCCGGTCGAAAAGCTGCTGAATGCGGATTATCTGAAGCGTCTGGCAGGGCTGATCCGCGACGATGCGGCGCTGCCGGAATTGCCTGCGGCGGGTGAGAGCGATCTGAACAAGCACAAGGACACGGTCTATCTTTGCGTGGTGGATAAGGATGGCAATGCCTGTTCCTTTATCAATTCGCTGTTCGAGGGTTTTGGTTCCGGCATCCTTGCGGAAAAATCCGGCGTCATGCTGCAAAATCGCGGTTTTGGTTTCCGCTTGCAGGAAGGCCATCCGAATTGCATCGCGCCCAATAAGCGCCCGCTGCATACCATCATCCCCGGCATGGTGATGAAGAATGGCCGCGCCATCATGCCCTATGGCGTGATGGGTGGGCGCTATCAGCCAACCGGCCATAGCTACTTCCTGACCAATCACTTCGAATTCGGCCTTGATGTGCAGGAAGCGATTGATCTGCCGCGCCTGATGCCGCAGGACGGCAAGGTTCAGGTGGAGCGCGGCTTTAGTGGTGCCGTAATTGATCAGCTGAACCGCCTTGGTCATGTGTGTGAGGGCATCGACAAGCCCCATGGCGGCGGTCAGGCGATTTTCATTGACCATGAAAAGGGCTGCCTGGTGGGTGGGTCTGACCCGCGCAAGGATGGCTGTGCGATGGGTTACTGATTAGTCGCGCAATTTCACAAAAAATCTGAGGAAACGCCAATGACCGAACCCTGTGACCTGACCGCCGTTGAAGCGCGCCGCCTGATCGGGCAGCGCAAGCTTTCCCCGGTGGAATTGCTGGAAAGCTGCCTGAAGCGCATCGGCGAAGTGAACCATGCGGTGAATGCCGTGGTGGCTTTGGACGAGGACCGCGCCCGCGCTGCGGCGAAGGAAGCCGAAGCCGCCGTGATGCGCGGCGATGAATTGGGCCCGCTGCATGGTCTGCCAATCGGCATCAAGGATCTGGAAGAAACCGAAGGGCTGCGCACCACCTATGGCAGCCCGATCTTTCGCGATTTCATCCCCGATGCGGATTGCGGCATGGTCGCCAATCTGCGCGACAATGGCGCCATCATCACCGGCAAGACGAATACGCCGGAATTCGGCGCGGGGGCGAATACCCGCAACGCTGTCTATGGCGTTACCGGCAATCCCTTTGATCCAATGAAATCCGCGGCTGGGTCTTCGGGCGGTTCGGGCGTGGCGCTGGCCACCAATATGTTCCCGATCTGCTCGGGTTCCGACACGGGTGGTTCGCTGCGCAACCCCGCTGCCTTCAATGGCATTGTGGGCTATCGGCCATCGCCCGGACTGGTGCCCTCCGAAAAGCGCGCCCATGGCTGGTCCGGCCTGCCGGTGCTCGGGCCCATGGCGCGCAATGTGCCGGATGTCTGCTTGCTGCTATCGGCCATGGCATCCGATGATGGGCGCGATCCGTTGGCCTACACGCTGCATGATGGCTATGTGCGGGAAGAACCGAGCCTTTACTTCCCCGTGCCGCGCTATGATTTGGCCAGTCTGCGCTTGGCGTTCAGCCCGGATTTCGGCATGGCGCCCACCGAAAACCATATCCGCGAGATCTTCGCCGACCGTGCTGGCGCCATAGCGCCTATGTTTGGCGCGGCGGAAGCCGCACACCCTGATTGCACTGGCGGTGATCAGGCGTTTGAGGTGCTGCGCGCGGCGGGCTTCCTGACATCCCACCTTGAGAAATGCTGCACGCGCCCGCAGGATGTTGGGCCCAATGTGCGCGCCAATGTCGAAGAAGGGCTGCGCTATAGCCTGGATGATTACGCCCGCGCGGCAGCAGCGCAGACCAAGATGTACCGCGCCTGGCAGGGGTTTTTCGCCGCGCATGATGTGCTGATCACGCCGGCAATCACGATCTCCCCCCGGCCGTGGAAGGAGTTGTTTCCCGCCGAGATTGATGGCAAGCCGACACGGACATACTTCCACTGGCTGGCGCTGGCCTATTACCCGACGCTTTGTGGGCATCCGGCGATTTCCATCCCGATGGGGTTGGACCGGAACGGCATGCCCTTTGGCTTGCAGGTGGTAGGGCCGCGCGGCGGGGATAGGCTGGTGCTGGGTGTCGCGGCGGCGATTGAGGAAGCCTTTGCAGGTGATGCGGCCCGCTGCCGCCCGGTGCCGGATTTGGCGAAGCTGAAGGCCGCGAAGCCGGTGAAGGAAATGCCGGGCGCGGTGGGGTGGGATTGACAGAGTTGGTTTCGAGATCGCGTGTGCGGCACAAATGAAGGGACACATCAGTTTTGAGACCTCATTGGCCTCGAAACCTTAAAGACACAACGATTTTTGGCGGCCCGCGAGCCTCGATACAGGCCCGAATTTTCTCCTGGCCTTAGAGTAGGTTCGAGGCAAGTGAAATCACTTGGCGACTCGGGACATACGATTAACTAAAGAATAATTGTTTTATGGAAAATATTATTGGTCTGGGGATGGTGTAGAACTCTTCCCAAAAGAACAGGCAAGATGACATGAGCCTCCCCTGGAGAGGGCGGAAGGACATAACGGAAAAACCTTTCGCCGGGGCACAAGCCATGTTACTAACTTGAAGGAACTGACAAATTCTAGGGCGCGTCTTCATGTTCAAATCGTTTCGGGAGCTTCTCCTGGCTTCGTCGTTTGCCTTGGTGGCCGGGGCCGCGTCGGCGCAAACCCTGCAAGGATTTTACCTTGGCGGTGGCGTTGGTGTTTCAGATGTAAATCTTACTGAGGGGGCGCTCGGCGGGCAGACTTACGAACAGACATGGGGCCTTGGGGCAATCGGCCTTTTGAGCTTGGGCTACGGCTTCGGAAATGGGTTGCGTGCCGAAATTGAAGGTTCTTATCGCGGATATGAGTCCGAAACCGCGAAACTTGGTGGCCAAAGCGCATCATCCAGTGGTCGTTCTAACGCTTACGCGATTTTCGCGAATCTCATATATGACCTCGATTTGCGATTTTTGGGCATGGATACCACAGCGGTAGTTCCATACTTCGGTGGAGGTCTTGGTTATGCGATTTGGTCCTGGGACAACGTGCGGATGAGCAAAAGTGGCTCAACGTTTGCGGTTGACGACTCTGATGGCCTGCCCGCTTACCAAGTTATAGCAGGTTTTGCTTTCCCTATAGCTTCGGTGCCTGGACTTTTGGTGACCGCTGGATATCGTTATTACAACGAGTTTGGCGACCCAGAGTTGAAGGCGGGCAGCACCGTTGGTGGCGTAACCACATCAAGTTCCTTCAAAATTGGCAATTCGAACCACAATTTCTTGGTGGGACTGCGCTATGCCTTCAATGCCGCGCCGGTCGTTGCCGCTCCGGCGCCGGTTGCCGCCGCGCACAGCTTCCTGGTGCTCTTTGACTGGAGCAAGGCCGACCTTACCGATCGTGCGCGCCAGGTCATCGGTGAAGCAGCCTCGGCGCGTAGCGCAGGCGTTACCCGCATTGAAGTGAATGGCTTTACCGACCGTTCCGGCCCGGCTGACTACAATATGCAGATGTCCATCCGTCGCGCCAATGCGGTGGCCGCTGAGCTCGTGCGTCGTGGTGTGCCTCGAAACGAAATCGTGACGCGTGGCTTCGGCGAGGAAAACAACCTTGTCCCCACAGCCGATGGCGTGCGTGAACCGCAGAACCGTCGCGTGGAAATCATCCTCAACTAGGGTCAAAAACGCCTGATGAAGGCCGCCGGCTCCGGAATGGGCGGCGGCCTTTTTTTATGGGGATGGATGGCTTGTCAGGGGCGCATCGGTCGGCCATTGCGCTTTGCCATGCGGCCTTTGCTCATCGGATCAGAAATCTATCGCGGTTCCACCTATGGGCCGAAGCATCCGCTGGCCATTCCGCGGGTTTCCACCACGCTTGATCTGATCAGTGCCCTCGGTTGGGTGACGCCCGAGCAATATCATGAAAGCCCGCGCGCGGCCCCGGAAGAATTGCAGCGCTTCCATAGTGCCGACTACATCGCGGCCCTGATGCGCGCTGAAGAAACCCAAACCGTGAGCGCCGAGGATCGGGAGCGTTTCCGCATCGGTGCCGATGGTAACCCAGTCTACCGCGAAGTGTTTCGCCGCCCCGCCACCAGCGCGGGGGGTGTGCTGCTGGCGGTAAAACTCACCGCATCAGGCGGGGTTGTGCATGTGCCAGGTGGTGGCACGCATCATGGCCGGGCGGATCGTGCTTCCGGCTTTTGTTATGTGAATGATGCGGTGCTTGGGCTGCTCGCGTGGCGCGACCAGGGGCTGTCACCCCTGCTTTATGTGGATATTGACGCCCATCACGGTGACGGCGTGCAGGATGCCTTCCATGACGACCCGCATGTCTTCACGCTTTCAGTGCATGAGGATGGGCGCTGGCCTTTCTCCGGCGGCATTGGCGATAGGGCAGGGGGCCATGCGGCAAATATCCCAGTACCCGCCGGCTTCAATGACAGTGAAATGGCCTGGGTGCTGCATGAAGCCATCCTCCCCATTGCCCGGCGCCTGCGTCCTGCCGCCATCATGCTACAATGCGGCGCCGATGCGTTGGAGGAAGACCCGCTGTCGCGTCTTGCGCTTTCCAACAACGCCCATCGCGCCGTCGTCGCCGCGCTGATGGACTTGGCGCCCCGGCTGATTGTGCTGGGTGGTGGCGGCTATAATCCCTGGAGTGTGGCGCGCTGCTGGGCCGGCGTTTGGGGCGCGCTCAATGGCCATGCCCTACCCGAAAGCCTGCCGGCGCCAGCGGAAGCCGTGCTGCGGGGCCTGAATTACCACCGCGCCGCCGGCCGCAACCCGCCGGAGCATTGGTTCACCACGCTTGCCGATCCGCCCCGCCCTGGCGTGGTGCGCGCCGTGGTGCGCCGTGCGGGGGCAGCCGCGCTTGAGGCACCTCCCGGTCCCGTGTCATGAAGCCCCTTATGCAAAGACGTTCCCTGTTGGCGCTTGGCGCCCTGCTGCCGCTGGTCGCCCCCTGGGCCGCCCTGGCGCAACCGGGGGTGGATCGCCCTCAGCCGCGCCTGCCGACCGAATCTTTGGTGTTTGAAACCCGCGACGGCAGGCGGCTTGCCTTCACGGTGGAGATGGCCATTCAGCCCGAACAGCAAATGATCGGCCTGATGTTCCGCCCTGAAGTAAAGCCGGATGAGGGCATGCTGTTCGATTGGGGCGCCCCGCGCGAAAGTTCCATGTGGATGCGCAATACCATCACATCGCTCGATATGGTGTTCATCGCCGCCGATGGGCGGGTGCATCGGATTGCGGAGCGCACGGTGCCCCATTCGCTGGCGACTGTTTCCAGCAATGGCCCGGTGCGCGCCACGCTGGAATTGGCCGCCGGCACGGCGGAGCGGCTGAATATCCGTGTTGGTGATCGCGTGCTGCAGCGGATATTTGGCTCTGCGCCCTAAAAGCAGGGTAGAGCAAGCTGGATCAAGCTTCAGCCCTGAGCCCCCGCCCAGACCTGCAGGCGCGGCCGGATGCGGAGAAAGCCGCGATAGGCGTGTTCCAGCAACCACAGTAAGGGCGGGAAGCGCGCGGCCTGGCCAAGCGGGCTCAGCAGAGGAATGGCGCGCCACATGGCAGCGAAGGCCGCCGCGCCATGCAGCAAAGGGCCATCCGCTTCGCGCGCATGAAAGCGCGCCAGCAGCAGCGCGGGATCAATCGGGCAGGCCGCGCCCTCAGCGCCGATATCAACGAAGTCGATCGCGCCCTGCCGATCCAGCCGGCGCATCAATGCGATTTCGCGCAGGCAAAGCGGGCAGGCGCCATCGAACCAGACAGTAAGCTGGGCAGGAGTCATGCCTTCCAGGTAATGCGCCTGGATGCGCAGGCAAGGTTATTCGGGAAAGCTACAAGAGTGCCCCGATAATCCGCCCGCCCGTCAACGGGCGGGGCGCGCCGGTGGTGCCAGGGAAGCTGAGTGGCAGGCCGCGCGCCACACGGGCGGCCAAAACGCCGAAAGCCTGGGCTTCCAGCGCATCGCCATCCCAACCCGCGACTTCCACTGGCCGGACCGGTTCTTCCAGCGCGCCGCCGAGTGCCTTCATCAGCGCAGGGTTGCGCCGCCCGCCGCCCGCGACCAGCCATTGCAGCGGCGGTTCCGGGAAATGCCGCGCGGCGGCGGCGACGCAAACTGCGCAAAACGCAACCAAAGTGGCCGCGCCATCCGCGGCGGAAAGGCTGCCCGCCCCGGCCTCTCGCAAGGCACGATCAAAATCCAGCCTATCGAGCGATTTCGGCGGTGGCGCAGCCAGGTAGGGATGCGCCATCAACCGCCCCAGCACTGCGCCATCCGCCTGGCCTGCCAAAGCGAGTTTGCCTGCGGCGTCATAATCCTTGCCGGTATGCTGGCGCGCCCAATCATCCAAAGGCCCATTGGCCGGCCCGGTATCAAAGGCCAGCATTTCCCCATCCGGCCCAAGCCACGTCACGTTGCCAACCCCGCCCAGGTTCAGAATGGCCAGCGGCTTCGGCAAAGGGGCGGCCAGCGCGCGGTGGAATACCGGCACCAAAGGCGCGCCCTGGCCGCCGGCGGCGACATCGGCGCTGCGGAAATCATAGGCAACACTCATGCCCGTGCGGCGCGCCAGCAGCGCGGCATCGCCGATCTGCCAGGTGAAGGGGGTGCCCGTACGCCCCGGAGCGGCGGGACGATGCAGGATGGTCTGGCCATGAAAGCCGACCAAATCTGCCGGCAGGCCGATAGCCTCCACAGCTTCCGCATGGCGCTCAGTCAGGCGGCGCGTCGCGTCCAGCAAAGCGGGGTCATCAGGCGTCAGGCTTTCGGCGCGGTCCAAAAGGGCGCGCAGCGCGCGGCGCAAGGCGGGGTCATAGGGCAGGGTCTGGCGTGGGCCGAAGCGCGCAATCACCTCCCCATCTGTTTCCAGATAGGCTGCATCCACGCCATCCAATGACGTGCCACTCATAAGGCCGATGGTTCTCAGCATGATGGGGACGTGCTACCCCTGCCCGCTTGTCGGTGGAAGCCCCCGGCAGCGTTGAGTTTCGAGAAACCGGATAGCATCATGAACAGCGCGCGAAGCGATTTCCTGCATGTGGCGCGGGAACGCGGCTATATTCACCAAACCACCGAAGAAGGCGCCTTTCTGGCGCGGCTGCAGGCTGGGCCCTTGGCGGGCTATATCGGCTTTGATGCGACCGCGGACAGCCTGCATGTGGGGTCCTTGGTGCAGATCATGCTGCTGCGGCTGATGCAGCGCACCGGGAATCGCCCGGTGGTGCTGATGGGCGGCGGCACAACGAAAGTGGGCGACCCATCCTTCCGGGATGAGGCGCGGCCCTTGCTTTCCGATGCGCAGATCGAAACAAACAAGGCGGGCATTCGGAAGGTCTTCGACGCCTTCCTGAGTTTTGGTGATGGCCCGACGGATGCCATCATGCTCGATAACGCGGAATGGCTTGATAAGCTGCTTTATATTCCCTTTCTGCGTGATGTCGGGCGGCATTTCAGCGTCAATCGCATGCTGACCATGGAAAGCGTCAAGCAAAGGCTGGAACGCGATCAGCCGCTGACGTTTCTTGAATTCAACTACATGCTCCTTCAGGCCTATGACTTCCTGGAATTGCGCCGCCGCCATGGTGTGGTGCTGCAAATGGGCGGGTCCGATCAATGGGGCAATATCGTCATGGGGACAGACCTGATCCGGCGCATGGATCAGGCGGAAGCCTTTGGCCTGACGACGCCTTTGATCACCACCGCATCAGGTGCGAAAATGGGCAAGACAGCGAAGGGCGCTGTTTGGCTCAATGCCGATCGCGTTTCGCCTTATGATTACTGGCAATTCTGGCGCAATACGGAAGATGCCGATGTGGCGCGTTTCATGGGGCTGTTCACTGAAATGCCCATGACTGAAATCGCCCGCTACGCCGCGCTGCAAGGCGCTGAGGTGAATGAGGCGAAGAAGGCCCTTGCCACCGAAGCCTGCGCTTTGCTGCATGGCCGCCAGGCTGCGGAAGCGGCGGCCGAGACAGCGCGCAAAGCCTTTGAAGAAGGGCTGAATGCGGCAAGCCTTCCCACCGTGGTTTCAGCCCTGCCGGTCAGCATTATTGACGTACTGGTGGAACACAAGTTGGTGCCGAGCAAAGGGGAAGCGCGGCGCCTGATCGCCAATGGCGGGATTTATGCCAATAATGAACCCATTGCCGCGATTGATCGCGTACTGGCCGAAGCGGATTTGCAGGATGGCGTTATCAGGCTTTCCATCGGCAAGAAGCGCCATGTTTTGCTGAAGCCGGAATGAACATAAGGCGGCTTACCCCGCCTTCACCCACAACTCCGGCTGCAATTCTTCCTTCCGGTTCGGGAACAGCATGGCGCAGGCAAGTGTCACGCAGGCAACCGCGCCCAGCACCAGCATGGAAAGTGCCAGTGATCCTGTCGCTTCATGCAAGAAGCCAATCAAGGGTGAGGCAATGGCCGCGCCCAAAAAGCCTACCGTGAAGCGAATGGAATAAAGCTTTGCGCGCAGGGCGGGGGCGACATAACGCGCGGTCATTGTCTCATTCACCGTGACCTGGCCGAAGATGCAGGCAGCAACCAGCCCCGCCACCGGCAGCACCACCCAGCCATCCAGAAAGGCCAGCGCAAAAAGCCCGGGCACCACCAGCACCGCCAGCGGCATGAAGACGGTTTTGAGCGTGTGCCGGTCAATCATGCGCCCCACGCTGAATTGTGCGACCCCGCCGCAAATCGTTGCCAGGAAGGAAAGCAGGCCCACAATCGGCAGCAATTCCGGGCTGCCGGCCAGGCGTTCCTGCATCAGCTTCGGGATCAGCAGCGTATAGGCGTTGAACACCAAGCCCGAGACAGTGGCGATGGCGAGCAGAATAATCACCGCGCGGCGGACCAAGGCAGGCGGGATCTCAGGAAAAGGCTTGCCGCCCGCCTGGATGCGTTCCGAATCAAAGGGCGGTTCGCGCCAGTAGAAGAACCCCGCAATGATGCAGGCGATACCGGGGATAATGAAGGCCCAGCGCCAGCCGACATCGGCGGCGATGAAGGCGGTCAGCACGGGCGCGGTTGCTACGCCCAAATTGCCGAAAACACCATTGATCCCCATGGCGCGGCCGACTTTCTCGCCGGCGGCTTCCACCAGAATGGCTGTGCCGATCGGGTGATAAATCGCCACAAAGGCCCCCATGGCGCCAAGGGTGATCGCAAGCGTCATGGGTGATGGCGCAAAGCCCGCCGCCACCATGAAGGCACCGGAGCCCATGAAGAAGGCCACCATCAGAAAGCGCCGCCCAAAGCGATCCGCAAGCCATCCCATGGGCAGGGCGCAAATTCCATAAATCACGAACATGGTGGTGCCGAGAGCGAGGATGGGCCCGTAATCCCCACCGAAAATCCCGGCATCCTGCTGCATCATGGCGAGCACGGCGGTCGCCAGGATCAGCAGGCTGTAATGGGTAAAACTATGCGCGGCATTGATCAGAACTACCTGTCGACGTGCCGCATCCATGCGCCTATCCCCCAAGCTATCTGACGATCATGACTGATTGGCAGGCGTGGCGCTACGGGTGGCGCGGCGGCGCAATTGGCGGAGCACATCGCGCGGATGGAAGGCGCCAAGCGCCATGCCTGCCATGGTAAAGGCCGCCATGCCGACCAGGATCATGAGGCCTGCCCGCAGCACTGCCCCAAGCCCCGGCAGCGCCAGCCCGACGCCAAACACCAACGCCGCCATGATGGCGCTCGCCAGTACCAGGCGCGGCAGCACGCGCCGGCAGCGCCGGTCCAGCACCATGTGACCTCGGCGGAGCAGCAGCCAGGCCAATAGCCCGGCATTCACCCAAGCCGCGATGCTGGTTGCCAAGGCAACACCGACATGCCCCAGCACATCCATCAAGGCTAGATTGAGCGCCAGATTGACCGCGACGGACAAAATCCCGATCCGCACCGGGGCCGAGGTATCGCCGCGCGCAAAAAACGCCGGCGCGAAAACCTTCACCAGCACAAAGGCCGGCAGCCCGACGGCATAGGCCACCAACGCCGAAGCCGAGGCGCCACTTGCCGCCGCATCAAAGGCGCCGCGCTGGAACAAGGCCGCAATGATCGGCCCCGCCGCCACCGCGAGACCCGCCGCGCAAGGCAGCGTCAGCAGCACCGCCAATTCAATGCCGCGATTAAGCGCGCGATGCGCCGCAAGCTTCTCCCCCAGGCGCAAATGCCGCGCGAGCAAAGGCAAAAGCGCCGTCCCCAGCGCCGCGCCAATCACGCCGAGCGGCAGCTGCGCCACGCGATCCGCGTAATAGAGGTAGGAAACGGACCCGCTCATCAGGAAAGACGCGATGATCACATCCACCGCAAGGTTGATCTGCGTGACGCCAGCGCCAAGCACGCCGGGCACCATGCGGCGCAGGACTTGCCGAATGGGGGGTGTGAGCGCCGGGCGCCGATAAAGGCGAAGCGCCATCCCCGCCTGCCGCGCCGCGACCCAAACCATAGCAAGCTGCGCAACGCCGGCGGCAAAAACCCCCCAGGCCAGGGCATGGCCAGGTGTCGGCAAATAGGGCGTGAGGCCCACCAGCGCCGCCATCAACAGCAGGTTGAAGAATACCGGCGCGGCGGCGGCGGCGGCGAAGCGATCAAGGCTGTTCAGCACGCCGGAAATCAACGCCGTTAGGCAGATCAGCGGCATGTAGAAAAAGGTGATGCGCGTCAGTTCCACCGCCAGGGCGAATTTGCCTGGATTGGTGGCAAAGCCCGGTGCCAGCACGCCAATCACCTGCGGCATGAAGATCAGCGCAATCAGCGTCAGCAGCGAAAGCCACAGCATCATCAGCGTGCCCATGCGTTCCGCCATGTCGCGCGCGGCGGCGCGGCCTTCGGTGGCCAATACGCCGGCAAAGGCGGGCACGAAGGCCGCGTTGAAGGCGCCCTCGCCAAACAGGCGGCGGAACAGATTGGGCAGTTTCAGCGCCACGAAAAACGCATCTGCCACCGGCCCCGCCCCAAGGCGGGAGGCGATCAGCATGTCCCGGGCGAAGCCAAGAATGCGGCTTGCCATGGTCCAGCTTCCGATGGTGAGCACGGAGCGTAGCATGGAAGGGGGTGTAGGCGGGGCCGCGGCGAAGCGAAAGGGCGCTTGTCCTGAAGGCGTGGTGCGCCTAGGTGAAGGGCTTATCCCGGCCAGCGTGCCGAACCCTTCCGCGAGTAACCACGCGATACCATGATGAACGATACGAACGACCCCAACGCCCCCCAAGCGGCGGCGCCAGAACCCGCCCCCGAAGCCCCAGCGATGAGCGCCGAGGAGCGCCTTTTCCTGCTGGCGCAGGAGATGGAGGCGCTGCGCGACAAATGGCTCCGCTCAGAAGCCGAGATGCAGAATCTACGCACCCGCACCCAGCGCGAAGTGGCCGATGCGCGGGCCTATGCCACGCAGAAATTCGCAAGCGATGTGGTGGAGGCAGCGGAAAACTTGCGCCGCGGGATCGAAGCCCTGCCGCCGGCGGCCGAGGATGAGCCCGATCTGCTGACCAAGCTCCGCGCCGGTTTTGAGGGGGTGGAGCGGTCCTTCCAGGGCATTCTTGAACGGAATGGCGTGCAGCGCCACGACCCCAAGGGCCAGCCCTTTGACCCGGAAAAGCACCAGGCCATGGCAGAACAGCCTGCGCCGGAGGGTGTGGCGCCGGGCACGGTGCTGCATGGCTGGACATCTGCCTGGACGCTGAATGGCCGGTTGCTGAAGCCCGCCATGGTGGTGGTGGCGAAGGCCGAGGGGTGATTGCGCGGGCCGATTGGCCCAGCGCGGCCCTTCAGACGCTGAGGGCTTGAGTGATTGCCGCATTCATGGCGCGCACGCCTTCGGCTGGGCCTTGCGGGTGGTTCCAAACCGCGCCGATCACGGCCAGGAAATCAGTGCCCGCCTGAACCAGCGGCGCGCAATTGGCCGCCGTGATGCCACCAATGGCGACCGATGGAATTTCGAACATCTCATGGCACCAAGCCAGGATTTCGGGCGCGGCACGGTGGATGGTTTCCTTGGTTTCAGTCGGAAAAAAGGCGCCGAAAGCCAGGTAGTCTGCCCCGACTTCGCCGGCTTCCATCGCAAGATGGCGGGAGGCATGGCAGGTGATACCAAGGATGCGCCCGTCGAGCAGCCGCCGGGCTTCGGCGTGGTTGCCATCAGTTTGGCCGAGATGCGCGCCATCACAGCCAAGCTTTGCCGCAAGTGCCGCATTATCATTCAGGAGAAACGCAACATCCCTTGCCGCAGCGATGGGCATAAGGATTTCCGTTGCACGCGCGATGGTGTCTTCAGTGGCGTCCTTAAGGCGCAACTGCAAGCAAGCGACATCGCCGGCATCGAGCGCAGCGGCCAAGGAATCCCGAAAGGCGAAGGGATCAAGCCGTTGAGGCGTGATGAGATAGAGTCGGCAGGAAGTATCAGACATGATGAGCGCCAGAGTTTGGGATAAGTTCCACACAAGCCGGAAGGGCGTTTTCTGGCAAGCCAGGTCAATAAATGGGTGAGGGGGGCTAGGCGCGGCGCGCAACTGGGGCTAAGGAGCGCGACCGCTTGGCCTTGTCCCGTTCGTCTAGAGGCCTAGGACACCAGCCTTTCACGTTGGCAGCACGGGTTCGAATCCCGTACGGGACGCCACTTCCCCTTACGCAAACATGCTCTCAGCCCAGGTTGGGTTTGGAAATTCCCGAGTATTTGCGGGCTTTTCGCCAGAAACCTGGACTTGCCCCTATCAAACCGGACACTCGGCTTGGTTGGATAACTTGCTTGCTATGAACTCACGTGGCGAGCGCATGCGCAAGCCTGAATGCGGGTGGATGTTATTGTAATCTTCGAACCATGCTGGCAGCTGCTGGAGGACGGA
>CALRPR020000009.1:0-67944 GCA_943370125.1 Allobosea thiooxidans
TGTAAGTGTGGTGAACCCCTCCGGCGGAGGATCGCATACTGCTTTTGCGCGACGCTCGCTTGAAGCCGCTGCCGTCGGTGCGGGCCTCACCTACGATCAAGTTTCCGGCGATCTGACCCAGGCGAATTACTCAAGCCTCCGCGCCGGCAAGATCGAATTCCGCAGGCTGTGCGAACAGATGCAATACGGCATGCTGATCCCGATGCTGGTGCGGCCAATCGCCGAGCGCTTTCACGCGCAAGGCGCGCTGCTCGGGCTTTGGGGCGATGCCATGCCGGCGGGTGTCGCGCATGTGCCGCCGGCGCATGAGATGATTGACCCGCTGAAGGACACCACCGCGCTGATCGCGCAGGTGCGCGCCGGCTTTGTGCCGCAGCCCGAAGCCGCCGGCGCCTTCGGCTATGATTTCCGCTCGGCGGTCGAGATGATCCGCGAAGCGAATGCTGCGCTGGATGCCGCTGGCATCTCGCTTGATACCGATCCGCGCCGCGTCGCCAAATCCGGTGGTGCGCAGGACGCGGCGCAAATGGCGGCGGTGGAAATTGCCGCGACCGGTGCGGCCGGGGCGGCAGCGCCAACGCCACCAGACACCCAAACAGCATAGGGTTTACCATGACCGAAACCACCGACCCGGGCGGGAGCGATCCCGCGCCGGTTGATCCCGCTTTGCCTGATCGACTTCCCCCCGATGGGCAATCGATCACCGCACGCCGCGCCATCACCGCACCCGCGACCGTGGATCGTGCCGCCCGCACGGTCGAGGTCGTCTGGTCCACCGGCGCAAGGGCGCGCAACTTTGTCCCGTCCCTCGGCGGCATCACCGAGGAATTGGATATGTCGCCCAATGCGGTGCGCATGGCGCAGCTCGGCTCCGGCAATGCACCGGTGCTGAACACGCACCGCAGCAGCGATGCGCGCGATGTGCTGGGCCGCGTGATTGCCGCCCGGCTTGAAGGCGGGCGCGGTCATGCGCGGTTGCAATTCTCCGCCGCTGCCGATGTGGAACCGCTCTGGCAGCGCATTGCCGATGGCACGCTGCGCGCGGTCAGCATTGGCTATCGCGTGCATCGCTATGACCAGCGCCCCGATCCGGTGAGCGGCGAGATGATCTATCGCGCCGTGGATTGGGAACCTTTTGAGATTTCAATCGTGCCCATCCCCGTTGATCGGGATGCGCAAGTGCGTGGTGCGGCGCCGCAGGGCGCGCCGTCCTTCGCCATTGAACCTGCCCTGGCTGATGAGGAACACTCCATGACCGAGACGACGCCGGAAACCCCGGCAGCCCCTCCGGCGCCGCCTGCCGCGTCGCCGCCCGCAACCACCACGGTGGAAACGCCGCCCGATCTTGAGGCACTGCGCAGTGAGGCACAGCGCGCCGAGCGTGAGCGTATCTCCGGCATTGATGGCGCTATCGAAGCCGCACGCGCCCTGGTCGGCACCGAGACCGCGGCGCATATCCGGCGTGAGGCTGTCGAGCGCGGCTGGCATCCGGATCAGGCGCGCCGTTCCTTGTTCGACGCCATGGTGAAAAGCGCCGCGCCACCTGCCATCCCCGCGCGACCGGAAACCGGGCCGGGACATGACTCGCCCTCGGAGATCCTCGATGCCATGGCGGAAGCCTTGGCCGCGCGCAGTATGCCGGGATACCAGCCGCAAGGTGCGGGGCGCCACGCGGAATTCATGGGCTGGCGGCCTTCGGACATGATCGGCGAATTGCTTCGGGTCCGCGGTGAACGCAATGTGCCGCGCAATCCCACACTGCTGGCGGAGCGCGCGTTCCACACCACCTCGGACTTTCCGTTGCTGCTCTCGGCTGCGGCGAACAAGATGCTGCTCGCGGCGTATCAGCCGGCAGCGCCGAGCTATCGGCAGATCTTCCTGCGGCGCGACTTCCGCGACTTCAAGCCGCACCGCCATCTGCGCGTGGGGGATTTCCCGACACTGATGCCGCTGATGGAGAATGGCGAGATCCAGGCCGGCACCATGTCGGAAAGCCAGGAAATCGTCCTGCTGCAAACCTTCGCGCGGCGCATCCGTGTGACGCGGCCCATGCTGGTGAATGATGACCTGGGTGCCTTCACGGATTTCGCCGCCGCCATTGGTCGGCGCGTGGCGGATTTCGAGAATGCCACGGCCTATGCGCTGCTCAATCAGGCGAATGGCGATGGCCCGACACTGACGAGTGGCCCGGCTGCGGTATTCGGCACGGCGGCAGCGCGGTTGAATAAGGCGGCCGCAGGCAGTGCGCTGGATATCAACAACCTTGCCAATGGTCGCGCTGCGATCCTGCGGCAAAAGACGCTGGACGGCCTGCCGATTTCTGTCGGCAATGCCATGAAGCTTCTGGTGGGCCCGAGCCTTGAATTGCCCGCACGGCAATTGACGGTGAGTGTCGGCGCGACACAGGTAAGCCACACCAATATCTATGCTGGCTTTGTCCAGCCGCTGGTCGAACCGCTGATCCCGAATAACCGCTGGTACCTGTTTGCCGACCCGCCGACGGCGCCGGTCTATGTCTATGGCTATCTGAATGGCGCGGAGGGACCGCAAGTGACCACCGGCCCGGTCTCCGGCGTGGATGGTGTCGAGGTCAGCGTGATCTTTGACTTCGGTGTCGGCGCCATTGATTGGCGCGGGGCCTGGTTCAATCCGGGCGTGTGATGGATCGCGGTAGGCTTAATCTGGCGCGTCGCTGAAGGGGTTTCGCACCCTCACCCCTCGCCAGGTAAAGCCATCCTGCATGTCTTCGGAAAGCAGGAAACGGCATCCAGCCTGCGCTGCGGCGGCAAGCATCACAGAATCCCAAAAGCTGAGGCGATGGGTGGTTATTGGCGTCGCGTGCGACGCGCATTGTCAGCGCTCGTATAATTCGTCGCGGCTCCAGCGGCCGATATCCTGAACGGGTTGCGCCGCAAGGCGTGCCAACAAAGCCTCGCGCGCACCCTTGCGGCCTGCTTCGGCAGCGCTGCAAGGCCCGATTTGGGCAACCTGCTCGCCATGGGAAGTCACCACGAACCGCCGGCGTTCCTCGCGAACTTCGCGCAGAAGGCTGGAAAAGACGCGATTTGCTTCGGCGGCTGGGATAAGCTTTTCCATGGCAAAAAATCTAGTGAATTGGACTACTTTCCGCAACTAACTATCGCAAGTCGCTTTGCCGTTCCTTCACACATCGCGCGCATGCCATAGCGTGAGATCTCCGCCGAGCCAGGGTTGGCGCTGTGGCCTTCGATTGCGCAATGGGATCAAGGCTTCGGTAACGCCAAATTCGCCAGCATAAAGTTCCAGCCATCCAACACTCGGCCGTTCTGAGACAGAATCCTGAGTTAGGCCAGTCCGCCGTTCAAAAGCAGCGGTACTGGCGTAACCTTCAAAGCTGCGCCGCGCCAAACGGTCAAACCGCGCATCAGCAATGTCGGTACCATTGGCGCGCGCCAGTACTGCCCCCAAGGCCAGCGGTCCCATGGTAAAAATATGATAGTTCCACGCTTTCGACCCACGCAATAATTCCTGGGGAAGAAATCCGTCCGGATCGACCTGCGCGAGTGTCCGTTCCAAGCGAAGAAGACCCCAGGACCACGCATCATAATTTTCGGTTGCGAGGCCCAACGCCATGGCCGTCAACCCGGCCCAGGTCATGTGGTTATTGAGCTGGGTTGAAGGTGAGCCTCTTGGTGGCCGATCATAGGTTCCACGCATCGCATCGAAGCCGCGCGTGAACCAAGCCCGAACGCGCAATTGTGCATCAGTGTCGTATTCCGGCGCCTGCAAAAGCTTGAGATGCGCAAGCGCCAATCCGCACCATGTCCATTTACGTTCATACCCACCCTGATTATCCACGCGACCAAGAAAGGAGTGAGCCTGTGCGGCCGCATCGAGTGAGGCGATTGCGCATCGCGCAAAACGATCTTCAACCAGCTGAGATGACGCCCACCTGTCCGCATTCTCGGTGACCGTCCGTACCAGCAGCTGAAGCGGCCGAACGGCTGCGTCACGCGCGGCCAAGCGATCAGGGTCAACGCGGCTAAATACCGGCGGATCTGTATAGAATTGTGGAACGATCAAATCACGTATGGGCGCCGGTGCCGGCGCACATGCAGTATGGCTACTAGCCTTTCCGCCTTTACGTGCACGCAGTGCTGCTGCGTCGTAGGGATTTACCAGCGGGGCGATTGGTCCGGACAAGTGTGTCGAAGCGCAGCCGAAAAGTGTCGCAGCACTCAGGCCAAACAATAAGGTTCGGCGCTTATGGGCGTTATCATCGGCCGCCCAATCCGTAGCCTTCGTAATGTCATCGTAGCGCATTAGTATCGCAGCCAGAGAGATAGTCGGGCCCAGGCCCTTCGCGCTCAATGAAATCCATCATGTTGTCGAAGTTACTCTCGGCGGCGATGAGCAGCGATTGGCGCCGCGCCTCCTCCGCAAAGCCAGGCGCGCGCGTATCCGGCACCCAGATCTCGATCGCACGGAGGCCGCTTGCGCGCATTTCGGCGCGCTGCGCGGCACTGCGCGAAGCATCAGCGGAATGGGCCATCGGGCACCTCAAGCAACTTCCTTTCATCTAGCCCAACCAAAGGGCGATTTCAACCACGCCATCCCTCACCAGAAGGAGAATTTTCATGCGTAACTTCATCCAGCCGGGCAATAGCCTGGCCATTGCCGTGCCCTATGCCACGGGCGTTAGTGCTGGCCAGGGCGTCCTGGTCGGTGCGCTGTTTGGCGTCGCTGCCGTGGACGGCGTGCAGAACGCCATGATCGAGGCGCAGACCATGGGCGTGTTCGACCTCACCAAGGAACCGGCGTTAGCTATCGCCGCCGGTGTGCGGGTGTTCTGGGACAATACCAACCGCCGCATCACCACCACCGCCACCGGCAATTTCCAGGTTGGCATCGCAACCCAGGCCGCACTCGCCGCCGATGCCACCGTGCGCGTCTGGCTCAACCGCGTTCCGGCGGCGGGGGCGTGAGCATGACAATCCTGTTGGCGCGCGATCACGAACGCCTGCAAGGCGTGCATCCCCATCTGGTGCGCGTGGTGATCGAGGCACGCAAGGCCGCTCCCTTCATCGTGATGGAGGGGCTGCGGTCCCGCGAGCGCCAGGCGAAGCTGGTCGCGCTTGGTGCCTCGCGCACCATGAACAGCCGGCACCTGACGGGCCATGCGGTTGATCTTGGCTATTGGCTCGATGACGGGGATGGCGTGCCGGAGAATGGCGAAATCCGCTGGGACTGGCCGCTTTATGCGCAACTCGCTGCCGCCATGAAGGGTGCCGCGCAAAAGCTTGGCGTTGCCATCAGCTGGGGTGGCGATTGGCCGAGCTTTCCCGATGGCCCGCATTTCGAATTGGACCGGGGGAAGTACCCATGATCGGCGCCCTGCTGCCCGCGCTGGTGCCGATCCTGGGCGATGCGCTCAAGCGGCTATTCCCCGACGCGGAGGCGCGGCAGCGTGCCGAGGCGGAATTGAACGCCGCCTTGCTCGCGCGCGCGGGTGAATTGGAGAAAGCCGCCGCCGATATCATCAAGACCGAAGCGCAATCGGAACATTGGCTCGCCGCCTGCTGGCGGCCGATCCTGATGCTGACTTTTGGTTTGTTGATCGTCGCACGCTGGCTTGGCTGGTCGGCGCCTGGGATCAGTGAGGCTGAGGCGCTCAAGCTCTGGAACATCGTTGAGATCGGCCTCGGTGGCTATGTCATTGGTCGTTCCGCCGAAAAGACGCTGCCGCGCATTGTCGAGGTGCTAAAACGATGAGCGCCTTTGATACCGCCATGGCCAGCCTGATCGCTGATGCGCATCTCGGCGTGGATGCGCTGTATCGTGCTGGCGGCACCGACGCACCGGTCAGCCTGCGCGTGCTGCGTTCCTCGCCCGATCGTATGGCGGATGCTTTTGGTACAGAGGTGATCTCCGCCAGCGATATTCTCTCACTCGCCATCGCCACCCTGCCTGATATCGCGGCGGGCGATAGTTTCTCGATTGGCAACGAAGTGCTCACCGTCCGCCACGCCGAACGCGACGCCAGCGGCACGGCCTGGCGCATCTTTTGCCAACGATAGGCACGCAGCATGAGGCTTGGCGCGCAGCTGGTCGGTGATCTCCGAAAAATGCTCGCCGAAGAACTGCGCGCGGGCGAACGCGCCGCCATGACCGCGATCCGCACCGAGACCGCCGAGGTCAAAGCCGAACTCCGCCAGCAGGTCACCACTGCCTTTGCCGGCAATGCGCGCGGCATCGCCAATGCCTGGCGGTCCATGGTGTTTCCGCGCACGGGCCAGTCACTCCGGCCTGCCGGGTTGGTCTTCACCAAGGTCCCCAAGGTGATTGATGCTTTTGAGCGCGGCGCGCTGATCCGCGCCAAGGGTGGGCGGAAATTCCTCGCCATCCCGACTGGCTTTAACGCCGCGCGTGGCAGGCGCGGGCGGGGCGAGAAAGGCATGCGCGTGACGCCGGCGCAAATGGTTGCCTCGGGCCAGGCGTTTCTGCGGCCATTCAAATCAGGGCGCGGCTTTGTCTGGTGCCTGCCACTCCGCGCCGGGGAACAGGTCGGGCGGCGGCGTCAACGCCTGCGGTTGATTGCCGGGGGTGTCACCGAGGTCGGCACCGCCCATCGCCGGGGCCGGGAGGCCTGGGCACGCGGTCTACTCGCGCGCGGCATGGTGCCGATGTTCCTGCTGCTGCCGCAGGTGAAGCTCACCAAGCGCCTGGACGTAAAGGGCGCGGCAGAGCGTGGCCTGCGTCGCCTGCCCGGGCGTTTTGTGGCGGCCTGGGCCGCCGAGGCAGGGAGGCCGCGATGAGCCTACGTGAAGCCGCCCTGACCGCTCTGTTCGCGCGTCTGAACGCCAGCCTGGCCGCGCGCAACCCGGCGCCCGTCATCCGCCGCAATGAAACCGTGCCGCAGCGCCTGCCCCAAGGTGGCCTGGTGGTGCTGCGCGATGGGGAGAGTGTGGCGGAAACGCCCATCCTTTCGCCGCTGGCCTTTGCCATCGAACATCGCGCGGAAATCGAAGTGCTGGCGTCGGATAATGCGCTGTTGGATGCGCTGCTGGTCGCCATCGCCGCTGCCATCACCGCCGATCCCATGCTGGGTGGCGCGGTGGAATGGGCGCAGCCCGGCAGCGCAGATATCGAGGATGTTGAATTCGAAGGCGCGGCCAGCGCGCGTGCTGCGAGCCTGCCTGTCACCCTGTTTTTTACCGTTGCCGGCTCACCGCTGGCCTGATCACCCACCAGGAGAAACCCCATGCCCCGTGCCATTGGCGCAAATGCACGCCTCCTGATGATTCCCGAGGCCAGCTATGGCACCGCGCCAAGTGGCAATTGGCGGCGCATGCCTTTTCTGTCGTGCAATCTGGGCGCGGAGCAGCCGCTGCTGGATGCGGATGTGATTGGCATTGGCGGCAATCGTGACACTGGCGCGCCGCTATTGGATACGGTGACGGTGGCAGGCCAGGCGGTGGTGCCGATTGACCTGATCAATTTTGGGCATTGGCTGCGGCTGCTATTCGGCCCGCCAACCACCAGCGGTACCAGCCCGAATTTCATCCATAGCTTTGGCTCGGGCCTTGCGGCGCTGCCTTCCAACAGTATCGAAATCGGCTATCCCGATGTGCCGAATTACGATGTGTGCACAGGCGTGCGCGCTGATACGCTGGAGATGGATTTCACGCCCACCGGTGCTGCCAGCGCGACGATTGGGCTGCTGGGCCAAGGCTCACTCCGCGGTGCCGCGAGTTCCGGCGGCACGCCAAGCGGCGCGGCTTTTACTGCCTTCAACAAGGCGCAGGGTTCCATCACGCGCGCTGGTGCGGCGCTGGCGCAAGTGACCGGCGCGCGGCTCAGTTTTACGAATGGAATGGAGACGGTGCGCACGATCCGCGCTGACCGGAAGGTGGAGGGTGTTGATCCCGGCATTGCGCGCTGCACCGGGCAAATCACGGTGCGGTTTGAGAATACGGTGCTGCTGGCGCAGGCACAGGGCGGCACGCCAGCGGAATTCGCCATGGCTTTCACGATGGATGCCAATCGCAGCCTGACGATCACGCTGCACGAGGTTTATCTCGCGCTGGCCAAGACGCCGATCGAAGGGCCGGCGGGGGTGGAGGCGAGTTTTGAATTCCGCGCTGCGTTCAACGCGACGGCGCAGCGGATGATGACGGTGGTGTTGAGGAATCAGCAGGCGGGGACAGAGTATGGGTGAGGCGCCTCCTTCGCCTTCAAGCTCCTTTTGTCCTCGCGGATTTGGCTTGCGCGATGATCTCTCGAAGTTCGGCATCCACTTCTTCGGCGGTAAGCCAACCTTTTTCATCGGCCTCACGTGCGACACGCTCAAGCATCTCGGTGAAGGCAGCGCGACGCGCCTCCTGTTGTTTAAGTAAGCTAAGTGCTGCGCGCATCGCCTACCTCGGCCCGCGCATTTCAATCAGGTCACGGTTCCTGGTTACCAAATCGCTCAGCATCACATCAATCCGCTCGCGGAGCCGTGCACCTGCATTGCCGATAATGCCGCTGCCTGTCTGGCTGAGATCAGGGAACCAGCGCTTTGCCAGCGGCACCTGCGCAAGGCAGCGTAAATCAATATGGAATGGCTTCTGGCCGACCGCGCGGGCCGCGGCATCGTCAAACTCCATCACGCCAAGCGGTAGCCGGCCCGTGGCACCGCGCCATGGCCCAGAACTTGTGTAGGCGAGCAGTAGCATTGGCACCTTTGGCTTACTGTCAGTAGCCAGCACATAGGCGATGTGCCGCACTGGCCCGGGCCGGTCAGGCGGATCCGGCGGACCAAACGGGAACATGGTCCAGACAAAGCGCCCGGACGGGATCGGGCAATCTGCCACGCCGCTTCAGCGGCCAAACAACGCGTCGATGGTCTTTTTGCGGCGAGCATAACTCTTGTCGCTCTCGCCCGCTCGACGATCGGGTTCGCTGAAAGGCTGACCCTGGAGTTCCGGCGCCACATGCAGGCGGATCGTACGCTCGGCTTCGTCGCGCGCCCGGATTTCACGCTCGACAAGCAGCTCCAGCACCGCAGCGACCGAGCGATGTTCGGCCTTGGCGATTTGCTGAAGGCGTGCATGCGCCTCGGGCTCGAGGCGAACAGTGACACCCGGTCGGACGGCAGGGGAGGCATTCGGCATGCCGTATATTTGCATCAAAATGATGCGCCGTTCAAGGGCGGTGTTATTCCTGACAGGAGAATTTTATGCTCACCCTGCCGCGCGGCGTCCGCGTGGAGATCCAGCCCGTCACCAGAAATAGAAGGCTCCTGGTCAGCCACAGATGATCCCCTAATCGGTCCGACGGACCATCCGCGTGGGTCCGCGCGCGCGCCAGTCTCGAAAGGCCTCTCGGATGCGCAGTACCAGTTCCTTTGGCAACCGCCCAAACACGAAAGACCCCTCGCCAGCCTCAAGCGGCCGTAGGTCAGGGCCGGGCCATCGAAACAAATTGAACTCGCTCACCACAACCCAGCAGGGCTCACGTTGCAAACCTAGTCGGGCGCGTGTTGCGGTTGGGATTTCGACACCGGCACCATCAACCTCTGGCTTGTTCGAGGTGATCGGCAGCACGGCCACCTCGTCCGTGCCATCGTTACGCCGGATGAGCATCACGACCGCGCAGGGCCTATCCTTCGCACCTTCTTCCTGGCCGCGGTCGTGCTCGCGGCTCCAAAGGTAAGCGTAGCGCAGAACGTCGCCGACACCTGGAAGAGGGCCACTATCGGACCTCATGGTCAAACTGCTTGGCATCCTCCGGGATCTCTGCGTTCAGGATAGCGTCTACGACATCTTGCGGGGCGTCCTCGGTCCGAAACACTTGGCGATCGCGGCGCTTGAGACGTTCATATTCCTCGATCGAGATCATCACGGTGCGCGTGCGGCCATTGCGGGTGATGGCAACCGGCTGGATCAGCGCCTTGTCCTGATAGAGGCCGAAATTCCGCTGGGCCTCGGCAGCACCAACCTTGAGCATAGGCTCGGGCATCGGTTGCACTCCTTAAACTGCATAACGTACATAACACATGAAGGGGCCAATTTCCATGCTCATCCTCGACCTCCCCACCACCCCTTACTGGCTCGCCCTCCCGCGCGGCGTGCGCGTGGAGATCAAGCCCGTCACCACCGCCGTCATGGCCGCCGCGCAGGCCGCCGCCGCGCGGAACCTCGGCGCCATGCGCGCGACCGAGCCCGACCTCGACCCCGACATGGCACGCGGCCTGGCCTTCGCCTATCTGGTCAAGGCCCTCGCGCGTCACGCCATCCTCGCCTGGGAAGGCATCGGCGACACCTCCGGCAAGCCCCTGCCGCTTTCCCCCGATGCGGTGGAACGCCTGATGGATCTGGATGACATCGCCGCCGCCTTCTGGGACCGCGCCACCGCGCCCGTCGCCACCGTGGCCACCGAGGGAAACGGCTAAGGGCCCGCGCCGCATGGCATTTCGGCAGCGGGCCCGAATATTGTCGCGGCTGGCCCGAGATACTGCGCCCGACGCGGCTGACATTCTATCTGCAGCACAACACCACGCGCTTTGTCTCGCCCATCACGCGGCAGGCGCAGGTGCTGCGGCGCGAAGGTGCCCGCTGGGTGGCGCAGGCGAGCTTTGATCCTTTGGATCGTGTCCGCGCAGGCATTCTGGAAGGGTTGCTGGCGGCGCTGGGCGGTTCGCTCAATACCGTCAGGATCTACGATTGGCGGCGGGAATTCCGCAGTGGCGATCCGCGCAGCCAGGGCCAGGTGCCAAGCGGGCCATTCTCCTTTGATGATGCGACGATCTTTACCGATGGCACCGGCTTTGTTGTGGGGTCGGGCAATCCCGCTTTGGCCACGGGCGCACCGCGCGGAGCGCTTTCGATCCAGACGCAGGGTTGGTATCCGAATGCCATCGCGATCGGTGCCGGCGATATGATCGGCCTTGCCGGGCGGCTTTACATCGCGACCGAGGCCATCACCGCGTCTGGCACTGGCACCGCCACCATTCCGATTGCGCCGCCCTTGCGTGAAGCGCTGCTGGTCAATCAGCCGCTAGTACTGACCAAGCCGACCGTGCCGATGCGCCTGGTATCGGATGATGAGGCGGCCAATCCAACGCGGCCGGGGCGTTTCACGGCGATCACCATCCGGCTTGAGGAGGCGTTGTAATGTCCGGCTCCACCCCATCGCCGCGCCTCACCCCCGCTGCCATTGCCGCTGCGGCATCGCCCATCGCCGCACCTGTTGTGCTGGTGGAGCTTGATTTCGCCTCAGGGTTTTTCCGCGCCTGGACGGGGATTGGGCCATTGCATTGGGCGGGCAAGGTGTTTGAGGGGCTCGGCGCGATTGGTGCCGTCAGTGAGATTGAGGAAACCGTTGAATTACGTGCGGTGCGGTTGACGCTCTCGCTCTCGCCGGTGCCGCAGGATGTGGTGGATATCGCGCTGGCGGAGCGCAGCTTTCGCCTGCGTCCGGCGCGGCTTTGGGGCGTGCTGCTGGATGCCGAGGGCGCTTTTGTCGCTGATCCATTCCCGCTTTGGGCGGGGCTGATGGATGTGATGGAAGTGACCGATGGGACAGAGGCGCGGATCGCGCTCACCTGCGAAAGCCGGCTGGTTGATTTGGAACGCGCCGAGGTGCGTCGCTACACCGATGCCGACCAGCAGGCGGAATATCAGGGCGACAGGTTTTTCGAATATGTGCCCGCCTTGCAGGAGGCCGAGATACGCCTGCCGGCGCAGTGATGCGGCGGGCGGATTGCCACACACCATCACATAGAATTCAACTCAAGCAGCTTCATTCATGGCGCGTCGCGCGGCGCGTGCCAGAAAGGCACTGCGGCTCAGCCCTTGGCGGCCAGCTTCCTTGTCTACCTCGGCCAGCACATCTTCCGGCAGGGTGATATTCACGCGCACAGCGCGCGTATGCTGCGCTGGTGAGGGTTGCCAGCTTCTCGGCGTGCAGCAACGCCTCGCCCATGCGCCATATAGGCAGCTTCGTGTCCATGATCGTGCCTGGCAAGAACGTCTCCTGGCTGTCTTCCTGGTATCCGCGGACAAGGAAAAGGCGCGCAGTAGGTGCCGCGCGCCAGAAGTCGCTGTGCGCCGCATCGTCGAAGCCACGTTTGATGCCGTCGTGTCCCTCGGGGGCAAGCCAGCACTCAATCGTGCCGTCCACTTCGCGCGGTGCAATCTTGGGCCTTTTTGGAACCCAGAACACTGGCCATCCCGTATGCCTCGTCACTGCCTTGTCCAGGATTGCCTCAAAGGCCGTGAGGCTGGGCGTTCTCAACTCGCCTTCAAGCCAATAATCGAAGCGGTACCAGCCGTGTGGGAAGCAGCCGGGCGAGTCCTTCGGCAGATCTTTCGTGAGGCTGCGCCAGCGTTCGAATGCGTCGCGCACAAATGCTTCCTGCGCTCCCTGATCGGTCTGCTCGTCTACCAGACCCTTTGCTGGCTCGCGTGATTGAAGCAATTAGCGCTCTAGCGCGTCGCTCGATATAAATTTAGCGTTAAGCCGATGCTCGACGTCCCACAATCGGTGATGTTAAGCGATCCTAAGGAGACGTTGATTCGTAGAGGTCGGTGGAAGAGTAAACCTAAGACCACCTTTGTATTAGACCAAAAGACGAATCTTTGGCGCCCGCCGTTTGCGGTTTTTTTACCTCGGGCTCAAAGAAGTGAGCGTTCCCTATCTGTAAACATCGAAAGTTCTTTATTGGCTTCGAATCTTCCGCCCGATTGGGGCGTAGATCACGATAATTTTTATGCGATACGGTTAACGGTTGGAGCGTGCATAAATCGCGGACTTTCTGTCGAACGCGATCCAGTAGAAGGTAATCCTTACCACGGTGCCATAATTGGAATCGTAGAACTGAGAGATAAAGATAATGATGCATTTCAATCACTCGTGACTGATCTGGCGAAGGAGCGTGAAATTTTACCAAAATCCTTCGAGATTTTCGCATCGGCGCTAAAAAAATAATTGGTAATTTGCAGCGATATAAATATCGTTACATTTATTATTAATTCATGAAATAAAAATCTTGGAACATTGTTAGCGGTAGTGCCTAAAGAAGCTTCACTGCCTGTCAAAAAACCACACCACCCCCTACCCCTTATCCCGCATCAGCCTTGCCTTATCCCGCTGCCAATCCCGCGCCGCAACCGCAGCCCGCTTGTCATGCTTCTTCTTGCCCTCAGCCAACCCCAGCAACACCTTCGCCCGCCCGCGTTCATTGAAATGAATATCCAGCGGCACAAGCGTCGCCCCGTCGCGCGCGATGGCGCCGATTAATTCGCGCGCTTGCTTACTGTGCAAAAGCAGCTTGCGCGGCCGGCGCGGCTCGAACCGCGCCATGAAGGAACCCGCCTGCCATTCCGGGATATGGGCGTTAAACAGCCACATCTCCCCATCGCGTTCGCCGGCCCAGGCTTCCGTCAACGTTGCCCGCCCGGCGCGGAGGGACTTCACCTCAGGCCCCACCAGCGCAAGCCCCGCTTCGATGGTTTCATTGATCTTGTAATCGAAGCGCGCCTTGCGGTTCTGCGCGGCGATCCCGTGGGAAATCATCCCCTTCTTGCGCGGTTCAGCCATATCTCACGCGCCCACCGCCCGGGCGCTGTTCCTTTCAGTTCAACAGGCCAACTGAAACCATGGCATCGCGCACGCGCGCACGGGTCGCCTCACCCACAGGGGCCAGCGGCAGGCGGCAATGATCGGTGCTTTTGGTCAGCAGGCTCGCCGCATATTTCACCGGCCCGGGCGAGGTTTCGGCGAAAAGCGCATCATGCAAAGGCACCAGGCGGTCCTGGATTTCCATCGCCTCATCCACACGCCCCGCGCGCCAGGCCTTGTGCATTTCCGCGCAAAGCCGCGGCGCCACATTGGCGGTGACGCTGATGCAGCCATGCCCGCCAGCGGCCATGAAGGAAATGGCGGTGTGGTCTTCACCGGAAAGCTGCGCGAAATCCGCCCCACAGGCGCGGCGCGTATGCAAAGGCCGCACGAGGTTCGCGGTCGCATCCTTCACGCCGATGATATTCGGGTGCTTGGCCAGCCGCGCCATGGTCTCAACGCTCATGTCAATCACGCTGCGCCCGGGGATATTATACATCACCATGGGCAGATCCACCGCATCGGCAATCGCCTTGAAATGCAGGAACAGGCCTTCTTGGGTAGGCTTGTTGTAATAGGGTGTCACCACAAGGCAGGCATCGGCGCCGGCCTTCTTGGCGTGGCGGGTGAATTCAATCGCCTCGGATGTGCTGTTGCTGCCGGTACCCGCAATCACGGGCACGCGCCCGGCTGAGGCTTCCACACAAAGCTCCACCACGCGCTTGTGTTCCTCATGCGAAAGGGTCGGGCTTTCGCCGGTGGTGCCAACCGGGATCAGGCCTTCGGTGCCCTCGGCAATCTGCCACTGCACCAATTCCACGAAGGCTTTTTCGTCCACGGACCCATCCGCGCGCATGGGCGTGATCAGCGCGACCATGGAACCCTTGAACATGTTGGCATCCTCCTGAGGAATTTTGAGAGAGCGAAGTTAGGCGCCAAGGCGCGCCACGACAAGGCGGGAAGTGGGGCTTAGCCGGCGGCGCGCGCGATCGCCAGGAAATCCTCGGCCACCAGGCTGGCGCCGCCCACCAGCGCCCCATCCACATTGGGCAGGGCCAGGATGGCCACGGCATTGCCGGGCTTGACCGAACCGCCGTAAAGCAAGCGCAGCCCAGCGCCCTGTCCAGGGAAGCTTTCGGTCAGCTTGGCCCGCATCATGGCGTGCATGGCGGAAATATCGGCCTCGGTCGGGGTGCGGCCGGTGCCGATTGCCCAGACGGGTTCATAAGCCACCACGCCGCCGGCGGCGCCAAAGCCCGCGGGCAGGCTTTCCGCCATTTGTTTGGCCACCACTTCCTCGGCCCGGCCCAAAAGCCGGTCATCCTCGGGCTCGCCCACGCAAACCACCGGGATCAGGCCGGCGGCCATTGCCGCTTCGGCCTTGGCGCGGACACGGTGGCTGGTCTCCCGATACGCCATGCGGCGTTCGGAATGGCCCAGAATAACGTAAGAAGCGCCGGCATCCTTCAGCATGGCGGCGGCGATATCACCGGTATGGGCGCCCTTGGCGGCCTCATGGCAATCCTGCCCGCCAAGCGCCACCACCCCGGCGCAAGCCTGGGTCAGGGGGGCGATCAGCGTGGCGGGGGGGCAGATCAGCACTTCCGCCTTCAGCCCGGCGGCCCCGGCGGTAACGGCCCGGGCCAAAGCTTGGGCCTCGGCGGCCAGCCCATGCATTTTCCAATTGCCGGCGATTAGCGGGCGCACACCGGGGGTCATGCTGGGGTTCCTCCTGGGCTTGGGGCGATGCTTTGCCCCGCGTGGCTAGCCGCCGCTTGGGGGCTTGGCAAGCATCGGGCCTTTCGCGCCGCGCCGCGTGGCGGTAATCACCTTCTCCATGATCACCTTCATGCGTCGCCTTGCCTCCACCTGGGTCGCCAGGGCGTTTTTCATTCTGCTCGTGCTCTCCTTCGCTGTTTGGGGGGTGGAGGATGTTTTCCGCAAGATCGGCCGCGAAACCGCGGTGGCGACGGTTGGCGGCATGTCCATCGAAGCCGAGGAGGCGCAGATGGCCGCGCGGCGCGAAATGTCGCGAATCGCGCGCCAGATGGGCAATCGCTTTGAACCGAATGAAGCGATCCGCCGCGCCGTGGCCGTGGGTGCCTTGGAGAACCTGATCGGCGAACGCGCCATGCTGGCTGAGGCGCAGCGCATGGGCGTGGTGGCGCCGGAGGAAATGGTGCGCGAAACAATCTTCGCCATCCCTGGTCTGCGCACCCCGGATGGGCGGTTTTCGCGAGAGATTCTGGTGCAGGTATTGCGCAGCAATGAATTGACCGAAGCGCAATTCCTGTCGCTGATCCGGGGTGATTTGCTGCGCCAGCAATTGCTGGGGGCGGTGCGTGCGGGTGCCGCCGCGCCGGATGCCATGACCGCGCCTCAGTTGGTTTGGCAGACGGAACGGCGCGTGGCGGATGTGGTGCTGCTGCCATTCTCCGCCGCGCCGGAACCGGAAGCACCGACGGAAGCACAATTGCAGCGCTTTCTGGAAAATAATCCGCAACGTTTTTCCACGGCGGAGTTTCGGCAGGTCAGCATTGCGGTGCTGTCGGCGGAAACGCTGGCGAATGAGATCGCCGTTTCGGAAGATGACATCAAGCAAGCCTTTGAAGCTCGCCACGGCCAATATGACAGGCCAGAGAGGCGGCAAATCCGCCAGGTGGTGCTGGCCGATGAGGCGCGCGCGCGGGAATTGGCGCAGCTTTGGCAATCGGGCGCTGATTGGGAAACCGTGGAAGCGGCTGCCACCGCCGCGGGCGGTCAGGCCATGGCGCTGCCCATGGGTGACAAGGCAAGCCTGCCCATTCCTGCCTTGGCGGATGCCGCTTTCGCAGCGCTCCCGCAAAGCGTGACAGACCCGGTGCAAAGCCCCTTTGGCTGGCATGTGATTGGCATTGAAGCGGTGGAACCCGCGCAGATTTTCACGATTGATCAGTTGCGTGATCAGTTGCGGCGCGATGTTGCGAAGGACCGCGCGCTGGATCTGGCTTATGAGCGTGGCAACAAGGTGGAAGATGCTTTGGCGGGGGGCATGACGCTGGCCGAAGCTGCGCCGCGTTTTGGGCTGGTGTTGGTGACTGCGACGCTCGATCCGGGTGGGCGCAGCCCCGCCAATGAAGCGGTGGCGCTGCCGGTGGCGGCTGATCAACGCAATGCCGTGTTGCGGGCGATTTTCACGCAGGATCAAGGGGCGGCGCCGCGCTTGCAGGAATTCGGCGATGCTTTTGCAGCCATTGAAGTGACTGGCATTACGCCATCTCAGCTTCGCCCCTTTGCCGAGGTTGAACAGGATCTCCGCCGCGCCGTGATTGCCGAGGCGCGTCGGCGCTTTACGGAGGCACGTGCGGCGGGGCTTTTGGCGGCGCAGCGCGGCGGCAAGACTTTGGTGGAAGCCGCGCAGGAAATGGGCCTGGTCAGCACGCGTACCGCGCCTTTCGGGCGTGATCCCGCGCAGGGCAGCCCGGTGCCGGCGGAATTACTGCCGCCCTTGTTTGAAGCCAAGCGCGGGGAGGCCACCATGGCGGAAATCCGTGGCGGCTTTGCCGTGGCGTCGGTCGCCGACATTCTGCGGATTGATCCGGCGAGCGATCCGCTAGGCATGGGCCGCGTGCGTGTGGAAATCGAACAGGCCATGGGCGATGATCTGGAACAGCAATTCCAGGCGGCATTGCGTGCGCGCGCCAATGTGCGCATCAATGAACGCGTGCTGGAACAGGTGACAGGCCGATGAACGGGGGCGGTTTTGCGGCGTTTCGCGCGGCGCTGGAAGCGGGCAGGGGGCACATCCTGGTCCGTGAGCGCGTGGCGGATCTGGACACACCTGTCGGCGCCTTCCTGAAACTAACGGGCGGCGCGCAGGCCAATGCATTTTTGCTGGAAAGCATTGAAGGTGGTGCCGCGCGCGGGCGCTATTCCGCGATTGGCATGGCGCCGGACCTCATCTGGCGTTGCCGCAATGGCAAGGCGGAACTCAATCGCCATGCGCTATCTGCACCGCATGCTTTCGTGCCGGAATCGGCACCTGCCTTGGATAGCCTGCGCGCCATCATCAATGAATGCCGCATGGTGGTGCCGGCGAATTTGCCGCCCATTGCAGCGGGGCTTTTCGGCTATCTGGGTTACGATCTGGTGCGGCTGATCGAAAAGCTCCCGTCAACCAAGCCTGATGTGCTTGGCATTCCCGATGCTGTGATGACGCGCCCGACGCTGATGGCCGTGTTTGACCATGTGCGGGATACGCTGCTGCTCTGCGCGCCGGTCTGGCCGGGGGCTGATCCGCAAACTGCCTGGGAAGCAGCAAATGCCAGGTTGGATGAGGCAGAGGCCGCGCTCGATCGCCCCGTCCCGCGCCCGGCACCGCCCGCCGATCTGCCCGCTTTGCCGCAGCCCGACAGCAATTTCACCGAAGCAGGCTATATCGCGGCCGTTGAGCGGGCGAAGGATTATATCCGCGCCGGGGATTGCTTTCAGATCGTGCCGGCGCAGCGTTTTTCGGCGCCCTTCGCGTTGCCGCCCTTCGCGCTGTATCGCGCGCTGCGCCGTATCAACCCGGCGCCCTTCCTCTTCTTCTGCGACTTTGGCGGCTTTGCCGCGGTGGGCGCTAGCCCCGAAATTCTGGTCCGCGCGCGCGATGGCGTTGTCACGGTTCGCCCGCTGGCCGGTACGCGCCGGCGCGGCGCGACACCGGAAGAAGATCGCGCGCTTGAAGTGGAGTTGCTGGCCGATCCGAAGGAACGGGCTGAGCATCTGATGCTGCTCGATCTCGGGCGCAATGATGTTGGGCGCGTCTCCGAAATCGGCTCGGTTAAGGTGACCGCGCAATTCCAGGTGGAACGGTATTCGCAGGTCATGCATATCGGCTCAGAAGTGCAGGGGCGCCTGCGCGCAGGGCTGGATGCTTTGGATGCCTATTGCGCTGGCTTCCCGGCCGGCACGCTGACCGGCGCGCCAAAAATCCGGGCGATGGAGATTATCGAGGAATTGGAACCATCGCGCCGTGGGCTTTACGCGGGCGGTGTTGGTTATTTTGGCGCTGATGGCGGCATGGATACTTGCATCGCGCTCCGCACCGCACTGGTAAAAGATGGCGTGATGTATGTGCAGGCCGGCGCCGGTGTGGTGGCCGATAGCGATCCCCAGGCGGAATATGAAGAAACGCGCCAAAAGGCACGCGCGCTGTTTCGTGCGGCGGAAGAAGCTGTGCGCTTCGCGTCAGGCCGGCGGTAGCCGTTTTCATGGTTGAAGGCCCGGATATCTCGCCCATCCTCAATCTGCTTGAGGATGCGCGCGATGCGGGGCGCTGTGCCGAAGCCGCTGCAGCCTTGCGCGTTTTATCGCAGCTTCAGCCGGAAAATCTGCATGTAAAGGCAGCGCTTGCGCGCGCGCTATTCGGCGCTGGGCTTTGGCAGGAAGCCTGGGACGCTTACGAAGTGCGCTTCGATTTGATGCCGGAGGTCTTCACCAAAGTCACACGCCCCGGCCCGAATGGTCCCGAACCCATGCCGATGTGGCGAGGTGGGGTTTTGCCGGAATCGCTGTTGGTGATGGGCGAACAGGGGCTTGGCGATACCATCCAATTCGCGCGGTTTTTGCCCCTGCTGCGCGCGCGCGGCGTGCGCGTGCATGCGGTGCTTGACCCGCGTGTGATGAAATTGCTCGCCCCCGTGCTGGAGGGGATTGATGCGCGCCCCGGTGGTGCGGCGGGCAGGGTACAGGGCGTTAAATCCTGGCTGCCCTTGCTCAATCTACCGCGCGCGCTTGGGTTGCGCCCGCAGCAGTATCAGGGGCGCATCCCCTATTTGGCTGCGGAACCTGAACGCGTGGCGCGTTGGCGCCAGCGCATCGGTAATCAGGGCTTTCGTATCGGCATTGTCTGGCAGGGCAATCCCAAGGCGCCGGTGGATCGTAATCGGTCCGTGCCTCTTGCCATCTTCGCACCCATTGCGGCGCTGGGTGGCGCGCGGCTTTTCGCGCTGCAGAAGGGACCGGGTGAGGATGCGGAAGCGCCATTCGCGCTCGATCGCTTGGGGCCTGAAATGGATAATGGCCCGGATTGGTTTCTGGATACTGCCGCTGCCATCATGGCGCTTGATCTGGTGGTGACGGTGGATACGGCCGTCTTGCATTTGGCCGGCGCGCTCGGGCGACCTGCGCTGATGCTGACCCATGGGCGCAATTCCGATTGGCGCTGGCAACAGGGGCGGGAAGATACGCTCTGGTATCCTTCCGTCCGGCTGGTGCGCTGCCCGGATGGCAATGCGGATTGGCGCGGTGCCATAGCGCGCGCGGCGTTTATGATCCGCACCGGCAATATCCCCCCCGCCGCATGAAACGCCGCCGCCCGCGCCGCCGAGGCTTTGGGGTTTGGGCGAAGCGGCTTGGTATCTTCCTGACAGCGATGATCCTGCTGCTGCTGGGCGGCATTGCCGGTGCGCTGTGGTGGAGCCTGCCCGCGCGTGATTCTGAACTGTCGCTGGCAGGGCTTGCCGCGCCGGTTGCCATTACGCTCGATACACGCGGCATTCCGCATATTGAGGCGCAATCGGAAGAAGATGCCTGGGCAGCGCTGGGCTTTTTGCATGCGCGCGACCGGATGTTCCAGATGGAAATGATGCGCCGTGGCGCGCGCGGGCAAACTGCGGCGGTAGCGGGTGCGGCGGCGCTGCGCCTTGATCGCTTTATGCGGTTGCTGCGCTTGGAAGAACGCGCCGCAGCGGATTTAGCCGCGCTTGATCCGGAAACCCGCGTGATGCTGGAAGCCTATGCGCGCGGGGTGAATGCCTTGATCGCTTCGCGCGGACGCTTTGCCGCGCCGGAATTCATCGCGCTCGGTGCGCCCGCACCCTGGCAGCCGGTGGATAGCTTGCTCTGGGGCAAGATCATGGGGCTTTGGCTGGGTGGCAATTGGCGCATGGAATTAGAACGCGCGCGCCTGGCAGAGCGGCTTTCGCCCGAACAGCTTGGCGATTTATGGCCGGAAGATACAACAGCAGGCCGCCCCGATGAACCGTTGATGCAGACTGAAGCAAAGGCAAGCGGTGCGCTGCATGGACCAGGCCTGAATGGTGCAGCATTGGCCGCACTTGCCCAGCACCTCCCGCGCTTTCCGGAAGATGCGCCTTTGCCGGAAATTGCCTCCAACGCCTGGGCGGTCGGGGCAGGGCGCAGTGCCTCGGGCGCGCCCTTGCTCGCTGCCGATCCACATCTTTCGCATAGCGCGCCCATTCTTTGGTATCTGGCGCGCATCACCCTGCCGGATGGGCGCATGCTGATGGGCGCCACCGCGCCTGGCGTGCCGGGGATTGTGATTGGGCGGAATGAAAACCTGGCTTGGGGCTTCACCACCACCCATGCAGATACGCAGGATATCTTTATCGAGAAGCTTACCGATGACGGGCGCTATGAAACGCCCGAAGGGCCGCGCGATTTCATGTGGCATGAAACGCAGATTGCCGTGCGCGGTGCGGCGCCGGTGGCTTTCCGCTTTCGCGAAACGCGCCATGGGCCGGTGCTTTCCGATCTTGATCCAAGTTTTCAAGGCAAGGCAGGCACGGTGCTGGCGCTGGCCATGGCGAGTCTTTCAGCGGGCGAAACTTCAGCGCGCGGCTTGTTGCGCTTGAATGGCGCGCGCGACATCAAGGAAGCCCGCGCGGCGGCCGAGGATATCACCAGCCCCGTGCAGAACCTGATGCTCGCGGATCGTGCGGGCGGGGTTGCCATGCTCATCGTTGGGCGTGTGCCGCAGCGCCGTGATGGAGAAGGCACGCTGCCGCGCCCGGGCTGGGATGGCGCGGCAGGATGGGATGGGTTTCTGCCTTTTGACACCAAGCCACATGTCGAAAACCCGGCAAGCGGCGTGATTGTGAACGCGAATAACCGCGTGGCGCCGGCGGATCATCCGGCCTTTCTCAGCCGAGATTGGCATGGCGATTGGCGCTTCCGGCGCATCGGTGCCGGCTTGGCCGCGCAGCCTCAACACACGCCGGCGGATTTTGCGGCCTTGCAGATGGATCGCTTCAGCCTTTTCGCGGCGGAAGCGCTGCCGGCCTTTCGCGCCCTGCTGCCTATGGAAGGCGCGGCTGGGGCAGCGCTTGCCCTCCTGCAAGCATGGGATGGGGAAATGGCGGCGACGCGGCCAGAACCGCTAATCTTCCACGCGACCATGCGCGGCTTTGGCCAGGCGCTATTGGCGCGCGCCAAGCTGCCGCCTGATGGCTTTGCGCCATCCCCCGAATTCCTGCGGCCCTTGCTGCAAGGGGGTGATGCGGCTTCGCGCTGGTGCGGGGAAGGGGGCTGCGCGCCCTTGCTGGCGGCGGCCTTGACGGAAGCGGTGGCAGCTCTGGCGCCTCAGCATGGTGCCAATCCGCGCCAATGGCGCTGGGGCGCGGCCCATGTCGCGCAATTCGACCACGCCATTCTGCGCTTCATCCCCTTTCTGCGCGATTGGCTGGGCTTGCGCGCTGCTCCGGGTGGGGATGGCGAAACCGTGGCCCGTGCTGCTTTCCGGGGCTCGGGCTTTGCCGCCCTGCATGGCGCGGGCTTTCGCGGCGTGATGGATTTAGCCCAGCCGGATGGCGCCTTTGCCGTGATAGCGACCGGCCAATCCGGCCACCCCTTCAGCCGGCATTGGGGCGATATGCTGCCGCTTTGGCGCGACGGCGCGCTTTTGCCGCTGGCCGCCCCGCGTGAGGTGACCGGGCGCATCCGCCTGAACCCCGCGCCATAGGGGGGGTGCGCAAGGTGGTTGATTCCAAAGCGGTCTGAGGCGAAAATGGCGCCGCATGCTGCATCGCCCGCCCCGCCGTCCGCAATTCTTCTATACGACCGCGCCGCTGCCCTGCCCCTATTTGCCGGGCCGGACGGAGAGGAAGATCGTGACCGAGTTGTCCGGCACGGAAGCGGAAGCACTGCATGAACGCCTTTCGCGCGCTGGCTTTCGCCGCAGCCACAATATCGCCTATGCGCCGGTCTGCCCCGGCTGCCAGGCCTGCGTGCCGATCCGCGTGGTGAGCGAGGAATTCACGCCAGACCGCACGCAGCGCCGCATCCTGCGCGCCAATGCTGATTTGACCATTTCCGAAATGCCCGCCCGCGCCACGGCGGAACAATTCACCCTGTTCCAGCGCTATCAGAAAAATCGCCATGCCGATGGCGATATGGCCGCCATGGGCTATTATGATTACCGCGCGATGATCGAGGATACTCCGATCAGCACCGGCATTCTAGAATTCCGTGATGCGCGCGATCGGCTTTTGGGTGCTTGCCTCACGGATTGGCTAGCGGATGGGCTATCCGCCGTTTATTCCTTCTTCGATACGGATGAGGATAAGCGATCACTCGGCACTTTTGCCGTGCTGTGGCTGATCGGGCGCGCGCGATCGCTTGGCCTGCCTTATGTCTATTTGGGCTATTGGGTGCCGGAAAGCCGGAAGATGGCCTATAAGGCGCGCTTCCGGCCAAGTGAGGTTCTGATGAGCGGCGCCTGGCATCGGCTTGGCGATCACGCGGAAGTGAATACCGCGCCACGTGAAGTGGTCCGGGTTGGATAATTCTTAGATGGCTTCGGCCAAAACCAGCACTGGGCGTGCGGCGCGTGGCGGTGGCGCGGTGATATCCTCGGCACGGTAGAAACAAAGACCACCGATTTCCGTAATGCTCGCCTGTCCAACCGCCCAGGCGGGCAGATGCACGCCATCATGCCAAAGCGTGGCACCCCCGGTTGGGTCCGGCAGCAGGCCGGAAGCAGCGCGTTGCGCGATGCGCCGGCATACCGCGAAGGTGGCATCACCAGGCGGGATGGCGCGCAGCGCAGCGTGGCGCGGATCCCGCCTGTTCCAGCAGGAAAACAGGAAGGGCGCGCGGCAGATTGCGGCGATGTGGAGCGCATTGGGATCGCGGCCTTGGCGCAGACGGTTCATTACCAAGGCGGCCAAGGCCTCAATGGCGCGCACGGGCTTGTCGGCCGCTTCGGCCCAGAGCGTCATGGCGAGGATTTCAATATCAATCGCGCGCGGCGGGGGCAGCTTTGTCATTCGCGTTCCTCCATCCGGCGCACGGCTTGTACCGCGGCAATGCCGGTGCGTGAGACGTCTTCCAGTTTCTCCTCGATCCGTACCAAATGATCTGAGATTCTTCGGTCCAGATCGCGAATGAGCGAGAGCGGCACATAGGTGCGCGCGACTTCCAGTTTGAATTGCGCCAAATCTTCCCGCGTGCGGGTCAGCGCATCCGAATCGCGTTCATCGCCGCGCTGAATGCGCGCGTGCAATTCGCGTCTGAGTCCGTGGATCATCCAAAAAAGCGCGGCGACCACCGGCGCCTCTATGGCGGTGAACCACCATTGGGGGTCAATCTGCATGGACATGCTGCTTGGCCTTGTGCTGAAAGCTTGAAGAACAGGCGCGGCCACCCCAGAATAGAGGGGCGGCGGAACGCCGGAAAGGAAAGCCGGGCCCATGTGGAATGAGCCGTATCTGGAAACCTGCTGCCGTTCAGCGCTGCATCGGCTGACGCTGGTGGGCCCGCATGGGCGGCCCGAAGGGCTGAAGGATGGTCCTTGCCTGCTGCGCCTGACCGGCATGGCTTTGGCGCAGCAACGCGCCGATGGGCGATTTGAAATTACCGATGCCGGCCGCGCGCGGCATGCATCGGAAATTCTGAGAAAGACTGCGGTCTAACTTCCACGCCAATAAGCAGCGCGGGGCGGCGGGCCGGCGCGCGCCAAGCGCACTGGTTCCGCCAGCAAGCATCCCGCCAGCGCATCCAAGGCGTCATCACGTGCGCCGGAGATGTTTGGCGCCCATTCCGCCATTTCGGACGGGAAACGGGTGCGAAACACAGTTTCATGTGCGTGCAACCGCCGTGCAGCGAGTGCGGGTTCCAAGGCGCCAAGGATGCGATCCGCCTTGGCGCGATGGTTATTCTGTTCCACCACGGCGCAAGCCGCACCCGCCTTGGCCAATTCGCGCCTGAGCAGTGCGGGCAGAAAGCGCCCAATGCCATTGGTTTCCACGCGAATAACCGGCAGCAGCAAATCCCGCGCGATATGCGCCACCTGCCGGCATTGCTGCGTGGCGGGGTCTTCCGCGGCATCCGGGTCATGCGTCAGATAACGCAGCCGATGCAGGAAGTGATTACCTTCCTGATCCGCATAGCAGGCCGCCAGCACGGAGGAATCGCCGCTGGCTGGCCGGCCATAGGCAGGGTCCCAATAACCACCGCCGGAGACCAGCCGCCGACCAAGCAAGCTGAGTTCCGCCCGCCCGCCCGCTTCGCGATATTCTGGTTCATCCGCATAACGAATGAGTGCCGCGGGATCGAGCCGCGCGGCTTCCGCCGGCAGCGCCTTCAGCATCATCTGCCGTTCGAAATGCAGCGCACCGACGCGTTGGCGGAGTGCCGCAATCGCCTCCTTCGGGAAGCGTTCCGGCCAGGCGCTCGCACCCGCTGCATTCATGATGGGCAGCGTGAGGCGGCGATAGGATCGCAGGAAGCTGCGCATCGGCAGCTACCACCAGGATGCGCGTTGAAGGATTATTGAGCAAAAGCCAGCAGCGCTTCCAAATGACCAAGTGCAGCACGGCAGAGTTGGATATGGTTGCGATGGGCGCGCATCAGCGCCTCATCTTCCACCAACGGATCAAGGCTGAGCACCGCTTCATAGCTGGCACTCACGCGCTTGATGGCCTCACGCAGATCAAGCCCGAGGTCAATGGTGTTCTTGCGGCGCCTCATGCCTTGGTGACCCGGGCGCGCACGGTGCCGGCGGTAAGGTTGATGGCGATGCCGCTGCGATTCCAGGCGGTGACGGTGACGATATTGGTGGCACCCACTTGCGCCAGCATGACAATGCCGGAAGTGGCCAGGCTGAAGGCTGCGGTTGCGAAATCGCCAGGCCGCGCGCCTTGCAGCGGCACATTGATTTGCGCCGAAGCACCAGCCGCGATGGAACCAGGATCCCACGGCAGTTCCACCGCCAATTCGCGCGCGCCATGCGGCAGATCCGGCATGCCATATAGCAAGGGTGGAGCGTAAAGCGGATCACAAGCCAGGCGCAGCGCGCGCACTTCATAATCCCGCGCTATGCGCGCCACACCGATGATGGCATAGGCGACCTGATCCCCAAGCCGAATGACCTGCGGGCGCGTGAAGGTTTCGTCATCATATCAGCCGAGCTTTGCCACCAATGCGCGGTTGCGTTCCACATCAGGGATTGACCAGAAGCGCGCACCACTGGCGTGGCGCCTTCGCTGATCAGGTAGCGATCCTGGTCGAAACACATCACGATAAGCCGCGCGCCATCCGCATCGGTGGCAAGGGCAAATTCACGGCAATTGCGGCTATCCACAACAAAACCAACCCCGCGCCCGCCAGTGAGCAGTACGCCGCGATCTGTGAAGGTGAACAGATCACCGGTGCGCGACATCCAAAGCCGATTGGGCAGATCGCGCGAACCGCCAATCACTAACCTGTCCTGATGAAAGCAGCAGGTGATGGGCCAGCCGCGCGCCGTGCTGAAAGCGGCTTCTTCCCAATCCTTGGTGGCGGCGGTGCTGGCAAGCGCTTGTTCGACACTAGCAATGATAGTGCTGGGTGAATTGACCGCCGCGACCAGCACGCGTTTGCCGCCGATACGCAGCCGTACGCCGATATGTTCTATAGCGAAAACCGGCGCGCTGGCGCTGATGGTGATGGTGATGGTGCCATTCAGCGCAGTTGGTGTCAGCGTCACTTCGGGAGCGGCAAAGCGGAAATAGGCTTCCTGGGTGAAGGCCCAGGGCGTGATGGACCAACCCGTATTGCTGCGCTGCACTTTCTGCGGGCGCATATCGGGATGTGTCAGCAATAGCGTATCGGCATTCTGCGTGAAGCCAATTTGCGGCAGCATAGTTTCGGTCCAGGGCGCAACCAGCTCCACAATTTTCAGATCGGCGGCGTAGACGGAAAGCTTCCCGGCGGTGAGCACCATCAGATAGGTTTGCTCAGTATTGAATTCGAAAGGCAGCAGCCGCGCCACCCCAGGCAGCATCGCGACATGCCGAAGACCAGGCCGGCGGGAGACACCACCAGTTGGCTGGATCACCACGTTGCGCAGACGCCGCGCGCCATTTTCATAGGCACGCAGATCTGCACGGCCGAGCAATTCAGGGGCCAATTCGCCAGCGGTAAAGCTTGTTTTGGTGCGTTTGATGGCGGGCATGGATCAGCCCCTGACCGAAATCAGCGGGAATGAACCAAGCGCTGTGGCGCTGGCCTGTTGGCTATCGGCGCGCCGCGCACTGCGGAGCTCTGCTTCTGCAAGCCGCGCGAGCAGTTCAGCGCGGGACGTGTTTTCCGTAAGCGGCAGGCAGAATTCCGCAGCCAGGCGCGCCATAAGGGCCGAGGCGAAGAAGGGCGGAAAGCTACCCTCATCCGGGCGGAAGATATGTGTCAGCGCCACGGTTTCGACATCGGTCATCAGCTTGCTGCCTTGGATGCGATAGAGCAGGCCAGTGGCGCGCCCCGCGGTGCCGGCAGAAATGGCGCGCAGAAAATCGGGGGGCAATTGGAAGGCGTAGCGGAATTCCGCACTGGGGCTTTGCGCGAGACGCGGCAGGGCAGCTTGGGTGGTCGCAAAGGACCAGGGATGGGAAGCGAGCAAGGCATCACGCACGCCAGGATAAAGGCTTTTCGCGACTTCTCCTTCGGCGGTGCCGTCTGCAAATGAGGCGATGGGCTGCGCGCCAATCTTGATCAATGCGCTTGCGCATAGCGTGATAGCGGTCAGCGCAATGGGGTGCTCTCCGATGTTTGTGGAAGAAGGGGGCGCGGGCAGGGACCCGCCCGCGCCAGATGTCGCGCTTATTCCTTGGCGCGCATTCTAACGATACCCGTTGGGTCAATCATGACCGCACCCTGGGACATCATATTGTTCACGAAATGCGCTGCGCGGTCGCCATGCCAGGTGATGTCAGTCATCACTTCGCTGGCAACCGCATGGCCAATCGCGGTCTTGTGGTAGAAATAGCAATAACGCAGCGTGCCGGATTTGGTGAGGCCGGAATGCGGCATCCACAGTGCGCCCAGCCAGCGCTTGGCCTGCGTGCCCTTCCAGGGCAGCGCATCATCGCCGACATATTCGGTGCTGGCGAATTCCTGGATTTGCAGCAATTCGGACCATTGTTTCCAACCAACCACGGCGAAGCGCTGGCCATCATCCGGCACATCGGCTGCGCCCAGCATTTCAAACGCCAGCAGCACTTTCTGCTTGGTCAGGCCTTCCGTATCGGCCTGGCCCACGCCGGTGCCAACCGCTTCCTGGGTTGCGGCATCAAGGGCGGCGACAATCAATTCATCAGTCTTGCGGCCCAGCGCATAGGCGCCAGCATTGGCAATGACGCCACGTTCATCAACATTCGTCTTGATTTCATCCAGCTTGTCAATCCATTCGCCCGCGTAATAATCCTGCAGGAAGCATTCGGCATTGCTGTAGGTAAGGTTCATCACCGGCACGGCGCCGTTGCGCGCCTTGGCCGCGGCGGTGCCTTTGCCGACGCGCGGGAAGATGGTGGAAGCGCCCTTTACATCGGTCTTGCTACGCACCGTGGGGCGCAGCTTGCTGCCCTGGCGCTGATAGGCTTCGGCGACTTCGGCTTCGAATTGCTTGACGAAAGCGGCTTCAATGGTTCCGGACATGCGGTTACCTGTCTTTCATTTGGGGTTGTTGGGAATATCGCCGCCCCGTTTGACGCATTGGGCCGGTGTCAGGCGAAGGCACGCCACGCTCCTTGGTTGAAGTTCTGCGGCGGCAATGGGGTGGGGCGGGTGCGCGTTCAGGGGTTGCGCGCACCCGCCCCCTTCGGTCAGGGCGAGTAACTTTCGACTCAAGCCCCGCCGGAAGCTGGATCAGCCATTCACCATGCGGCGGAAGCCATCTGTGACTCGCTTGACGAATTCGGGTTCACGCGTGCGCCAGTAACGCGGGTCGCGCATCATCTCACGCAGCGCGGCCTCATCTGCCACAGGTGCCGCATCAGCCTTGCGCGTGACGGCGGGTTCGCCTTTTTCCATCATGCGGTAAAGCGCCATTACCCCTTCTGAGGTGGTGGAGAGCGCTTCAAACACCGCATCCGGCAGATTGGCGCGGCCCCAGGCGGAAAGCTGTTGTGCGATGCGGCGGAAGCGTTCTTCACCGCCGAAATGTTCGCGCAGTTTTTCCACCTGGCGATCCGCTTCGAATTGCGCGGCGGCTTCCGCAATCATTGGCAAAAGGCGCTCGGCGGCAAGGTCATAGACAAGCTGTGCCTGCGCCGGCGTGAAGCCCGCTTCGTGCAGGCGCTTGTTCACATCCTCATCCGCGCAGCAAAGATCGTGCTTAGGCGTGATTTGGTATTCACCGGGGCTATCGGGAATGCCAAGGCTACGACGGAAGCGCTGCAGTTCTTCTTCTGGCGCATCAGCGTTGGGCGGCGCCATGCGCTGTGATAGGCGACGTTCCAATTCGCGATAGGATTTCAGAAGCGCATCCACGCGCAGCTGGCCCGCTTCCTGATCCCAGAATTTCTCTGGTACATCTTCGGGGCGCGTTGATGTGTTGGGCTGGTCGCCAATAGCATTGGCCAGCAGATCCTCGGGCATGGGTCTTACTCCTGATCGGGGGATGAGAGCATTTCGGCGGGGGTGCCGAGGGTGCGGGAAAGCCAACGTGTGGTGGCGGGGATATTGATTTCAGCGACCGCTTGCGGGCCAAGGCCACGCAAGGCTTCCAGAAAAAGCAGCGCATTCGCCGCATCCGCGCGGCCCTGCACTTGTGCCAGTGGGCTGCGATAGCGCAGCACCGCTTCGCGTCCATCGAGCAATAGCGGCGCGATATCGCCACGCCGGCGCAGGATGGAAATGCAGCGCGCGATCAGCGGTGTCAGCAATTCCGCTTGCAGCCGCCCGTAGGTGGCACCCAAAAGGCGGGATGTTTCGGCAGCGCGTTCCAGCACTTCGGTCGCAGTCATGCGCTGGTCGCGCTGCGGGCCGAGCCGATCAGCGAGCAAGGCGGTGCGGATGCGCGCGCGCAGATCATTCAGCACAAGCTGAGAGACATCGAAGCTACCGGGGGCGGCAAGCGGCGTGAGGCCGGAAGACCCCGGCGCCTTTGGGATGATGGCGCCCGGTACCAGGCGCACCGTGGCCGGGTTCAGCACGCCATCATCTTCCGCCTGCCAAATGCCGGTGACGGCGATGGAGGCATTGGCCAACACCAATTCCACGACCTTATTTGCGGTGCGGATATCTGGCAGCGCTTTCGCCACCGGGCCGCGGCCATAGCTTTCGCCTGGCGCCTTCAGCCAGCGAAAGGCGATGAAGGGATTCTCTGCGAAGCTGCCTTCCGCGAGCAACACGGGTGCATCACCATCGGCCATGATGGCCGCGAAGCGATAGCCGGCACGATCAGGCCAAATCGCTTCAATCACGTGATGGGCTGTTTCATCCACGCTATCGCCCTTGCGGCGCGGCGGCAGGCTGCCCGGGAAGCGTTGGGCAAGTGCTGCTTCATTCATGCGAAGCGCGCGAAATACCGTATCCATCCGCCCGGATGGGCCTTCTTCCAGCACCGCATCCTGCATGGGAACAGCGGTGAAACGCAGCGCAGAAGCTTCACCCGGTGCGGCTTCTTCCACCAACATCAGGCCGGTGCCGGTGATGACCAGGTCAAGAAAGGCCTGGTGCATTTCAAGCGCGAAATTGGAACGATCGAAATGGGTTTGCAGCATCTCAGCCGCTTCTTCCAAAACGGCGGCGGCCTGCTGTTCATCGGGGTCTTGCGTCGGGCGGCCGGGCGCCAAGCCAAACCAGCGCGACCAGGGCGGCGTGAGTTCCGCGAGCAAGGATGCTGAAAGCTGTTCCGCTGCATCAGCAGCGGTCGCGTCAAACAAGGTGGCGCCACTACCGATGGGGGGCAGGACGTGATTGTAGCAATCGCGCCAGATGCCTTCATGGCGTTGCCGCGCGGCAAGGGCGGCTTCATAGCGTGCCAGAATATCATGCGGGGTCATTTGCTTCATTCCCCGAGCAAGGAACGGCGGGTGGTGATGAAGTCCGGCATGATGCCAAGCAGGCCGCGTGCGGAGGTGGCGATGGTGCCGGGCAGGCCGCGCGTGGCGCGTTCGCGATTTTCAATGCGTGTTTCCGAAGCCACGGCGTCAGGCGGGGGCGCAGGGGGCGGCGCGGCGGGCTGAACGGTGGTTTTCGGTTTCGGTGCTTGGAACAGGCCACCCATGCGCGCGCTTCTCCGGGAAAGGGTTGGCGCCCCGCCAAAAAGCCATGAGCCCGGCGCCTTCTTGTGGAAGAGGCCGGGCCCATGGAAGTTTCGGGAGGAGCGAGAGAGGAAGACCTTCAGGCGCACTTCGCCCGTTGGCGTGAGTTTGATAGCCTAAACCCAGGCGCACGTAAAGACATTTTTCCTAGAAAATTTTCAGGGCGATTTTGCAACCTGCGATAGAGCCCGAAAGGGGGCAGGGCGCGCGGCGCATCAGCGCCCAAAAGCGCTCGGCAAAGTGCCACGCAGCTCAGCCCGAAGATCGGTGGCAGCAGGCGCGGTGCGGCGGGGCTGGGGGTGAAAGGGCCGCGCAGATGGAAGCCCGCGCGGTGGTAAAAGCCCGGCAGATCGAAGCCCGGGTCAAGCGGCAGATGCGCCACAATCAGTCGGCCCGAAAGTGGGTCCAGCACAGTCCAGCCTTGCGCATCATGCAGGGCGGCGAAGCAATGGCGAAAGCCGCGCTTCAAGGGATAGAGCCAGGGCTGATCCGCGCGCCCACCGAAGAACAGCCAGATGGCTTGCGGTGAGTCTTCAGTATATGTGTGGGAAATACGTGGCTTCATACGACGATGCCCTTCACACGCAAAGGCCATTCCAGCCGGTCCAGGGCTTCGCGCCACAGCCGCCAATCATGCTTTTCTGATGGGTAGCGCGCGTCCGGCGCGGTGCCCCTTTCGCCCCAGATACGAAGAATGCGCGCATGGGTCAGATCAATGCGGCGGTGGCGATAAAGCCGGTCCAGGCACTTCACCACATCATCCGGTTCGCAGGGGCGCTGCTTGTCGCCCTTGCCTGCGACAATACGCGCACCATCGCGCCGTGCCATCAGGGCGGCCATGGTCCAGAACCAGGCTTCCTCGGCTGAATGGAAGGGCTCGGCCTGGCTGATTGAGGTAAAGCGGGGGCTGTAATGGGTCTTTTGTGCTGCGATCATTGGGGAAATCTCGCCTTATGGTTGTGGAACAAAGGGAGAATAACCGCATAAATTGCCACGAGCAAGAGAAAAAAGGAAAACTGACCTATTGAATTTTGACACAAGACCTAGGATATATTGCACAGAAACCAGAACCATATCTGGAGTCGGGACCCCCGCGGACCCACGGGACAATGAGGAACTAGCCCATGCGGCATGAGGATATTTGGCGCGCGCTTGATGCGCTCGCGGCGGAATACGGGCTCTCGGCTTCGGGGCTCGCGAAGAAGGCCGGGCTTGACCCTACCGCCTTCAACCCATCGAAGCGCGTCGGCGTGGATGGCCGCGCGCGTTGGCCTTCCACCGAAAGCATCGCGAAGGTGCTGGATGCGCTTGGGGCGCGGATGGATGATTTCGCGGCGTTGGTCACTGGCGCCACCGCGATTTCCCGCGGCGGGCGCGGCGTGGTCAATCGGCGCATTCCCCTGATCGGCCTGGCTCAGGCGGGCGGTGAGGGGTATTTTGACGATGGCGGTTATCCGGTGGGCGGCAGTTGGGATGAAATCTCACTGCCCGATATCGGCGACCCCAATGCCTATGCGCTGGAGATTTCCGGCGATTCCATGGAACCGGTGTTTCGCGATGGGGATGTGGTGATTGTCTCCCCCGCTGCGCCGGTGCGCCGTGGGGATCGCGTTGTCGTGCGCACGCGGCGCGGTGAGGTGATGGCCAAGGAATTGCGCCGGCATTCGGCGAAGCGGATTGATGTCGCAAGCCTAAATCCCGCGCATCCAAGCTATAGTTTCGAATTGCCTGAAATTGCCTGGGTGCATCGCATTGTCTGGGCCAGTCAGTAGGCGCAGTTTCAGCCGATTGTCTTGATCGCCAGCCCAAAGGCGCCTTGCGCGAAGCGGCGCATATTGGCGCGGCGATCAGCACTGCCGGTTTCAAGCGTAATCACGCGTTGAATGCCAGGGCCCACCACGGCAATGCAGCTATGCCCGGCGGCATCGCCGTAGCGATTGCCGGTGGGGCCGGCGGCGCCAGTCTCAGCCAATCCCCAATCCGCGCCATGCTTTTCGCGCACACGGCGTGCGAGCAGCAGGGCATAGGGTTCACTCGCCGAACGCATGCCGGCCAAGTCGGCGGGCGTGATGCCGAGCAGGGCTTCGCGCGCTTGCGCGGTATAGATCACGCCGCCGCCGAGGAAATAGGCCGAGGCGCCTGGCTCGGCGAGCAAGGCAGCCGCGATCAGCCCGCCGGTTGAAGATTCCGCGACCGCAATGCGCTGACGCTTGGCCTTCAAGGTTGCGCCCAGCGCCGCCGCTGAAACATGCAAGTCTTCCATGCTGAAATTCCTTCACCCGCCAGAGATGTGTTTCCAATAGCGATGCGTCACCGCCAGCGCCACCAGCCCACAACCCGCCATCAGCGCGGTCGCAATCGGCGCGCCCAATAACTCCGCCGCGATGCCAAGGCCAATGAAGCCTATTGGCCCCATGCCGATGCAAACGGAAAGCAGGCCAAGCACGCGGCTGCGTAATTCCACTGGCGTTGCCAGATAAATTAGCGTGGGCTGCATGATGCCAAAGCCGGAACCGCCAATGCCCACCAGGATCAGCGCCAGCCCTGCGAGCCAAGGATTGGGGATCAGGGCAAAGGCAATCACCATGCACAGATACATGGTAAGGCCGCCGATATAGCAGCGCCGATACAGCGCCGGGCCGATCAACAGCGTGATCAGCACCGCCCCCACCAGCGCGCCCACGCCATCCATGCTGGCCAGCACGCCAACACCTTCGGGTCCTAGCGCCAATTGATCCTTACCGATCACCGGGATCATGCTGGTGAAGGGCCAGCCGAACAGATTGAAGATCAGCGTGATCACAAGCGTGCCGCTCAAGCGCGGGTCGGCGCGCACGGCGGCCAGCCCCTCGGCAATGCGGGCAAGCACAGGCGCGGGACGGCTTGCGGTGACGCGCGGTGTTGTTGGCAGCAGCATGGCTGCGATCAGTGCCGGCAGATAAAGCAGCGTCGCCAATACGAAAGTGCCATCCAGCCCAAGCAGTGCCAGCAGCACACCACCAAGCGTTGGCCCCAGCATGCGGCTGGCATTGCTGGTGCCGACATCAATGGACATGGCCGCACCCATGCGCGCCGGTCCCACCACGGCGCCAATCATGGCGCGGCGCACGGGATTATCCGCGGCCCAGCCAACACCATTGATGAAGGCCGCAACGGCCAAATGCCAAACGGCAATCACTCCAAGCAAAGCCAGCAACGCAATCACGGCCGAGGCCAAAATCTGCATTACCAGGATCAGGATTTGCACGCGGCGCAGATCCATCCTCTCCGCTGCCGCGCCCAGAAAGGCGCCGAACAGCCCCATGGGCAGAAGGCGCAGCATTGTCAGCATGGCAACGATGAAGGCTGATCCGGTGGCGTTATAGGCAAAGACACCCACCGCCAGCATTTCCAGCCAGCGCACCACAAAAATCGAAAACCCGACCATCCAGAGCCGACGAAAGTCGCGCTCCTGAAACAGGCTTCGCCAATGGGTTTCGGTCAGCGCCACGGCGCCTCAAGCATCTTGCAAGGCCGGCCAGGAAAAACCTGACCGGCCTTCAGTGTCACAGGCCAGCCTGAGAGACGAATTTGGTGTTGAGGTAAGCCTCAATCGCCTCAAGCCCACCTTCGGAACCATAGCCGGAATCCTTAATGCCGCCGAAGGGCACTTCTGGAAGCGCAAGGCCAAGGTGATTGATGGTCATCATGCCGCTTTCAACGCGCGCCGCAACTGCATTGGCGGTTTTGGCCGAACGGGTGAAGGCGTAGGATGCTAGGCCATAGGGCAGGCGATTGGCTTCTTCCACCACCTCATCCAAATCCTTGAAGCGGGAGATCATCGCCATGGGGCCGAAGGGTTCCTCATTCATCGCCCGCGCATCCTTGGGCACATCGGTCATCACGGTGGGTTCGTAGAAATAGCCCTTATTGCCGATACGCTTGCCGCCGGTATGCACCTTGCCGCCCTTGGATTGTGCATCCTGCACCATCATTTCCACCCAAGGCACGCGGCGGTCATGCGCAAGCGGTCCCATGGTGGTATCCGCGGCCATGCCATCGCCCACCTTCAGAGTCTTGGTGTGGGCCACGAATTTCTCGACGAAGCCATCATAAAGTTCTTCCTGCACCAGGAAGCGCGTCGGGCTCACGCAGACCTGGCCGGCATTGCGGAATTTCGCGAAGGCCAAGGTTTTGGCCGCCAGATCAAGATCGGCGTCGTTGAAGACAATCGCCGGCGCATGGCCGCCCAATTCCATCGTCACCCGCTTCATATGCTGGCCCGCCAATGCGGCAAGCTGCTTGCCGACGGGGGTGGACCCCGTGAAGGTCACCTTCCGGATGATCGGATGCGCGATCAGATAGGATGAAATCTCTGCCGGCACGCCATAGACCAGATTGGCGACCCCTGGCGGCAGCCCGGCATCAATAAAGGCGCGGATCAGTTCGGCCGGTGACGCCGGGGTTTCTTCCGGCGCCTTCACAATGATGGAACAGCCCGTGGCGACGGCGGCAGACAGCTTCCGCACCACCTGATTGATCGGGAAATTCCACGGCGTGAAGGCAGCGACGGGGCCGACTGGTTCCTTCACCACAAGCTGATAAATCCCCTCGGCGCGCGCCGGCACCACGCGGCCATAGGCGCGGCGGGCTTCTTCAGCGAACCAATCAATAATGTCAGCCGCCGCCATGATTTCCGCTTTGGATTCGCCAAGCGGCTTGCCCTGTTCCAGCGTCATCAGCCGCGCGATGTCATCAGCGCGGGCGCGCACCAAGTCAGCGGCCTTGCGCATCAGCTTGGAACGATCATAGGCGGAGACCTTCTTCCAGATCGCAAAGCCTTTCTCCGCGGCGGCAAGCGCTTCATCCAAATCCACTTTTTCGGCATGGGCGACGGTGCCGATCACTTCCTCATTGGCCGGGTTCAGCACATTGATGGTCTTGCCACTGCGCGCGGCGCGCCATTCGCCATTCACGTGCAATTGGACGTTGGGATAAGTCATGCGGGCTTCCTCCAGATTTCATTGCTTTAAAGCCTCACCCTAATCGGGCTTGGCGCGCTGTGCCAGATGGACGGGGCGGGCGGGGGTGCTAGAAGGGCTCCAAGCATCATTTTTCCGGGAGAAGACCCTATGCGCCTTTCGCGCCGCACCCTGTTTGCCGCCAGCACGTTGCTCGCCGCCCCTGCCAGCCTTCGCGCGCAGCCTGCCTTCCCGAACCGGCCCATTACCGTGGTGGTGCCGAACCCGCCGGGCGGGGGGACGGATTTCGCTGCTAGGCTGTTTCAGGAAGCAATGAGCCAAGGGCTCGGCCAACCCGTGGTGGTGGAAAACCGCCCCGGCGCCAATGGTAACCTTGCGATCAATGCGGTGGCGCGGTCAGCGCCGGATGGGCATACCATCTTGCTGCAATATAATGGCTATCACGCCGGCAATCCGGCGATGATGAAGAACCTGACCTGGGACCCGATCAAGGATCTGGCGCTGGTTGGCATGGCCACCATGGCGCCACATGCGATCATTGTCGCGCCTACGGTGCCGGCGAATACGCTTCAGGAATTCATCGCCTATGCGCGGGCCAATCCGGGCAAGCTGAACTATGCGTCCTCCGGCAATGGTTCCATCCAGCATGTGGGGGGCGTTTTGTTCAGCCGCGCCATCGGGGCCGAGATGGTGCATGTGCCCTATCGCGGTGCGGCGCCCGCGCTGCAGGATGTGGCTGGCGGGCGCGTTGAGCTATTCATCACCACGCCATCTTCCGCCATCGCCCTGGTGCAAGGCGGGCGGGTCAAGGCGCTTGCGATTGCGAGTGCCCAGCGCGCGGCGGGCCTGCCCGATGTCCCCACCACCGCGGAAGCGGGCCTGCCTGGCTTTACGCTGGATGCGTGGTTCGGCTTTGCCGTGCCGGCGGCGACACCTCGGCCCATTCAGGAAAGGCTGAACGCGGTGATCAATGCCGCAGCAGAACAGGCTTCCGTGCGCGAAAGGGCGCAGGCGGGTGGCGCCACCACCAAGGCAATGACGCTGGCGGAATTGGATGCGCTGGCGCGGCGCGAGGTGGAAGAATTGGGCGCCGTGATCCGCGCCGCCGGCATTACGCTGGAATAGGCAAGACAGGCCTTGGTTTGGCGGGAATGAGCGGCTAGGCTGAAAGCATGGCTCCATCCTTCCCGCCCCGCCGCTTTTGGCTGCTTGCCGCCGCGCTGCTTTCCGCCTGTGCGGCAGGCGACAATATGGACCGCCCCGCGCTCCGTGGTGCCGCGCCGGAAGTGACCGGCGCTTTCGGGTCCTATCTGGCCGGGCGTTTCGCCACCAATGAAGCCGATACGAAATACGCCGCCGATAGCCTGATCCAGGCTCTGCGGCTTGATCCCAGTGAGCCTGAGGTCGTGCAGCGCGCCTTCATCGCCGCCTTGCTTGATGGGCGTGCCGATGCCGCGCGGCTTGCGCGCGTGATCCCGAATGAGCCCTTGGCCGCCATGTTGCTGGCCGGGCAGGATGCCCAGGCCGGGCGCTATGACCGGGCCGAACAGCGCTTTCGCGCCCTGCCACGCCAGGGGCTTTCCGCCATTCTACAGCCTTTGCTGGTGGCATGGGCGCAGCAGGGCAGGGGGCAGACGGATGCGGCGCTGGCCACGCTCCGCCCGCTCACGGAAACCGGCCGGCAGCGCGGCATTTACGCGCTGCATGGCGCCATGATTGCCGATATCGCCGACCGCCCGCGCGAAGCCGAACGCCTGGTGCGCATTGCGCTGGCCGATAGCGCCACGCCCGGCCTGCCGCTGACGCGCGCCATGGCGGGTATTCTGATGCGCGCCGGCCAGACAGCGGAAGCCGAGCGCCTTCTGGATCGCTTGGGCCGAGGCCATGATGATGCCGGGCTATTTGCCGAAACCGGCGGGCGGGATGCGGTGGCAACACGGCGCGTGGTGGCATCGGCCACTGAAGGCATGGCGGAATCCTACCTTGCTTTGGCAACCGCTTTGCGCGGGCCTCAGGCGGGGGAATTTTCGCTGGCGCTGGTGCGGCTCGCGATGCAATTGCGCCCGCGTTACGGGCCGGCGCTGCTGGCCGGGGCTGATGCGCTGAGTGACGAAGGTCAATATGCGGCAGCGCTCGCGCTACTGGAACGTGGTGACCCAGCCGATCCCTTCGCCCCTGTGCTGGCGCTGCGCCGTGCGGGTTTGCTCGATCGGCTGGACAGAGTGCCGGAAGCCGAGGCGGAGCTGCGTCGCCTGGCCGCGCAATTCCCGCGCGCCTATCAGCCCATGGCGCGGCTTGGGGATTTGTATCGCGGCCGGCAGAATTGGGCGCCGGCCATTACCGCCTATGATGCGGCGATTGGGCGGCTTGGGGCGCCCGTGGTGGTGCATTGGCCGCTTTTCTACGCCCGCGGCATTGCGCTGGAACGCGCCAAGCGCTGGCCAGAAGCCGAGGCGGATTTTCAGCGTGCCCTCAGCCTTAACCCCGAACAGCCTTTGGTATTGAATTATCTGGCCTATAGCTGGGTAGAATTGGGCCAGAACCTGGTGGAAGCGCGGCGCATGCTGGAACGCGCGGTGGAGCTTCGTCCGAATGATGGCAATGTCGCCGATAGCCTGGGTTGGGCGCTGTATAAGCTGGGCGATATTCCGGGCGCGGTGCGCTGGCTGGAAAAGGCCGTGGAGCTTGAATCGCAAAGTAGCGTGATCAATGACCATCTGGGCGATGCGTATTGGGCGCAGGGCCGGCGGCGGGAAGCCCTGTTTCAGTGGCGCCGCGCCCTGGTACTGGGGCCTGAGGGTGATGAGGGGCCGAAGATCGAAGCCAAGATCACCAATGGCCTGGCGCCTCAGCCGGCAGCGGAGACGCGGCGCTGAAAATCTCGGAAGCGGCTCCGGCCAAGGTCAATCTTTTCCTGCATGTCACGGGGCGCCGGGCGGATGGGTACCATCTGCTGGATAGCTTGGTTGTGTTTGCTGGCATGGGCGATACGGTCAGCGCCAGGTCGGGTGAAATCCTATCCTTGGCGATCGAAGGGTCTGAAAGCGCGGCGCTGGCCGCCGAACCAGATAATCTTGTGCTGCGCGCGGCCCGGGCATTGGCCATGATGGCGGGGGTGGAAGACCATGCGCTGCTACACCTGCTGAAGCGCCTGCCGGTCGCGAGTGGTATTGGCGGGGGCAGTGCTGATGCAGCGGCTAGCCTGCGTGCGCTCAACCGGCTTTGGGGGCTTGGTTGGGGGGAAGCCCGCCTGGCCGCGATTGGCGCGAAGCTCGGCGCGGATGTGCCGGTCTGTGTGGGATCCCGCCCCGCCCGGATGGAAGGCGTTGGGGAAGTGTTGAGCGCCGCGCCAAGCCTGCCGCGCTTTGGGCTTTTGCTCGCGAATCCGCGTGAGGCTTTGGCGACGCCGGCGGTATTTCGTGCGCGCGCGGGCGGATTTTCAGCGCGCGCCAGCCTGCCGGAAGCCTGGGGGAGTGCTGCTGCCATGGCGGCGGATTTGGCCGCGCTGGAGAATGATTTGCAGGCGCCCGCGATCAGCCTTTGCCCGCCAATTGCTGAGGTTCTAGCGGCAATTTCGGCCAGCCCCGGCTGCCTTTTGGCGCGCATGAGTGGCTCGGGCGCTACCTGCTTTGGGGTATTTCCCAATGCGGCTGCAGCGGCTTCAGCGGCAGCGGCCCTGCCCCCCGCCTGGTGGTGTTGGGGAGGGGGGCTTCACGGCGCCGCCCTTTGAAGGCTATTAGCGCGGCGCGGATGGGGCGTCGCCAAGCGGTAAGGCAGCGGTTTTTGGTACCGCCATTCCCAGGTTCGAATCCTGGCGCCCCAACCAGCTACTTCATTTGATTGCGATTTTCCTGCGCGACGCGGCTTATCAGGGTGCGATGCTGCTGCAGGCTAGCCTTGCCGCCTTCCTGCTGCCAAGCTGAGCGACCCTTGCGTGAGGAGGCCAGCATGACCGCCACGGCAACCCCATTTCGCCTGCAAATACCCGATGCGGCGCTTCAGGATTTGCAAACCCGCCTGGCGCTGACGCGCCTGCCGGATGAGGCGCCGGAAGCGCCCTGGAAATACGGCACAAGCGTGGCCTATTTGCGCGATCTGCTGGCCTATTGGCAGCGGGGTTTCGATTGGCGTGCGGAGGAAGCCGCGCTGAATGCCTTTCCGCAATTCCGCACCAAGCTGCATGGCATAGATCTGCATTTCCTGCATGTGCGTGGCGAAGGGCCAAGCCCCATGCCGCTGCTGCTTTCACATGGTTGGCCGGGATCAGTGTTTGAATTCCTCGATCTCATTCCGCGCTTGACCGAGCCTTCACGCTTCGGCGGCGATGCGCGCGATGCCTTCACCATCGTGGCGCCTTCCCTGCCTGGCTATGGCTTGTCCTTCCAGCCGGGGCAGGCGCGGTTCAGCCTGGAAGCCATTGCCGATTGCCTGGCGGATTTGATGACGGGCGTGCTTGGCTATCAGCGTTTCGGCGCGCAGGGCGGGGATTGGGGCGGCTTTATCTCGTCTCGGCTTGGGGCGGTGCATGCGGAAAAGCTGCTTGGCATTCACTTGAACCTACTAGCTGTGCGGCGCGATCCCGCGCTGGTGCAAACAGACGATGAAGCCGAGCGGCGTTATCTGGCGGAGCTTTCGGAATTCCTGAAGGAAGAAACAGGCTATCAATGGATTCAAGGCACGCGCCCGCAAACCCTGGCCTTTGGCCTGACGGATTCCCCCGCCGGTCTTGCCGCCTGGATCGCGGAAAAATTCAAGGTCTGGACGGATAATGATGGCAGCCCGGAAACTGCGGTTAATCGGGACAGGATGCTGGCGAATATCGCGCTCTATTGGTTCACGGGCTGCATTGGGGCGAGTTTCCATCCCTATTACGCGCGCATGCATGGGGCCTGGCCGATCCCCGGGACGGTGGATGTGCCAATGGGCTATTGCCAATTCCCGAAAGAAATTCTGCGCCCGCCGCAATCACTCGCCGCACGCACCTATACGGATATTCGCCGCTGGAGCGTGATGCCAAAGGGTGGGCATTTCGCCGCCATGGAACAGCCGGAAGTGCTGACGCGCGAAATCCAGGCGTTTTTCCGGCCGCTGCGCTGATGGTGCGTGTTTGCTTGAGGTTTATGGAAGTGATTTTTTAGGGGGCGATGATGGATCTGACGCAAGCTGAAGAAGCCTCTCGGCTTTTGGTAACGCATTGGCGCGCGGGCCAAGTGCTGGGCGCGCTGCCTGAGGCGCTGCGCCCGCAATCGCGCCTGGAAGGCTATGCGATCCAGGCGCAGCTTGAAAGGTTAAGCGCGAAGCCTTTGTGGGGCTGGAAAATCGCCGCGACCAGCAGCGCGGGGCAGAAGCATATTGGTGTGGATGGGCCACTTGCCGGCAGGATATTGGCGGAAATGGTTTATCCGAATGGCGCCACGCTGCCCTTCGGCGCCAATCGCATGGCGGTGGCAGAAGCGGAATTCGCCTTTCGCATCGGCCATTCTATTCTGCCACGCGAGAAGCCTTATGACATCGCGGAAGTCTTGAATGCTGTGGCGGCGCTGCATCTGGGCATTGAGGTGCCTGATTCGCGCTTTGCTGATTTTGTCACCGCGGGTGCTCCGCAGCTTATCGCGGATAATGCCTGCGCGCATCAATTCGTACTGGGTCCGGAAGCGCCCGCTGCTTGGCGCGGGATGGATCTTGCGCAGCATCGCGTGACGGGGCGCGTTGGCAAGCGGTATGAGCGGGAAGGTGTGGGTGCCAATGTGCTGGGCGATCCCAGGATTGCGCTGACCTGGATTGCCAATGAATTATCGCGCCACGGCGTGACGCTGAGGGCGGGGCAGATCGTCACCACGGGCACTTGCGTGGTGCCGCTTGAGATTTTGCCGGGTGATGAAGTGGTGGCGGATTTCGGCGCGCTGGGTGTGGCAAGCATGCGCTTGTCTTCGACATGACTGATCAGGGCGCCGCAAGCGCTTCTCTATAATCCCAATAAATCCAGCGTGCGCCCGATGATCTTCGCCTCATCAAAGCGCTCAAGTGCGCGGGCGCGCCCGGCTTCGCCCATGCGGGCGCGGAGTGCCCCATCGGTCGCAAGCTGGGACAGTGCCTCGGCCAGGGGCGCAATGGTTTCGGGCGGCACCAGCAACCCCGTCTCCCCCGCCACCACCTGTTCGCGCGGGCCACGGATATCGGTGGCGACAACAGGCAGGCCGGTCAGCATCGCCTCAATCACACTCATCGGCAGGCCCTCAAAATGGGAGGGCAGGCAGAAGACATCCGCCGCCGCCAGCAGCCGCGCCACATCATGCCGATAGCCAAGCCGTTGCAGCCTGGGACCGAGCGCTGCCGCGGCGCGGGCGAAATGCGGTTCCATATCCTCGCCATGATCGGAAGCGAGGCGTTCGCCCACCACCCAAAGCCGCGCATTCTCGGGCGTTGCTTCCATGGCGCGGAGCAATTCGGGATAGCCCTTGTGGCGCACCAGGCGGGATACCGCGATGATCACGCAATCATCCTTGGCCGCGCCCAATTCGGCACGCAAAGCACGGCGCGCTTCGGGATCGGGATGGAAAGCTGCGGGGTCTCGCCCATTCAAGACGGCGGTGGCGTTTGGGTGAATACCAAGCCGGCGCGCATCAGCGGCTTCTTCTTCGCTGACGGTCAGATAAACATCCGTGATTCGCCCGGCAGCGCGTTCCAATTGCAAGGCCAGGGTGCGGCGCCACCAGGGGCCGGGCTGATTGAACAGAAACCCATGGCAGGTATAGGCAATGCGCGGCACGCCGGCTGACCGTGCCGCCGCGCGCCCGATCAAACCACTGATTGGCATATGCGCATGCACCAGATCGCATCGCTCGCGCTTCAGGAAATCACGCAGGGCCTTATAGGCGTTCCATTGCGCCAGAGGATTCATGCTGCGCGCCATGGGCATGGCTTCAATACGAAAACCCTCGGCGCGCGGAATATCGAGCAAGGGGCCCTCGGCGCAAAGCCCAACAACCTCATGTCCGCGCGCGCGGGCGCCACGCATCACCGGCAGAATGAAATGCCGCATGGCGAAATCAACATTCGCGATGAAGCAGATTTTCATGAAAAATCTTGCGCGCTCACGCGTCTGGGATAGGTACGGCGCCGGGCAGGCTTACGCGCGTGATCGCCCATTGCAGCGAAACCTCATTTTCTTCCGCGTAGAGCACGATTTGCAGGCTGCGCCGCGCCTCGCCACCCAGATAGATGCTGTCTTCCAAAGCCACACGCGCACCCTTGGCGCGAAGCTTCCAGCCCGCACCGGAAGCCAAGCGCAGCAGCACAGCGCTTTCATCCTGCAACAGATTGGCCGTCACGGCGGGGTGCAAATGAAACCGCGCAACGAAAATCGGCACCGGCGCATCGGGCGGCATTTCCAGCACATCCTCTCCGCGCAAATCATCGCCCGATTCAGCCAAGTAAAGCCGCCGGCGATGCACTGTGCCGAAGGGGCCGCGCCAGCCATCATGGCTCACTTCCAGCCATTGCGCGCCGGTGGCTTCCTGGCGTTCCACCTCCACGGTTTCGGGCTTGCGGCCCAGGCCCTCGGGGCGGAGCTCACTGGAATTGGTGTCAGACAGCACCAGTGTGGAATGCGCGGCGGTGGCGCGGAGCGCATCGCGCCAGCCTTCCTCGCCTGCCGGGGCGGCGCCGCAATTCACAATCAGCCGATCACGCCCGATGGACATTTCAAAGGAAAGCGTGCCGGCATGGGCGAAGCGATCCGCCCCACTCGGCAGGCCGCCAAGCCCGGTGGTGGCGCCGCGCCCGCGTGGCGGCGGGCCAGCATCCATGATGATGACGGTGCGCCCGGCTTGCAGGCGCTGAAAGCCCGCTTCGGGCAATTCCATCGCGCCGCGCCCACGCGCCTGGCCTTGCGTCAGCACCAGATCAAGCAAAGCCGAGTTTTCTTCCCGCGCGCCATTGAAAAGTGCCAAGCCGCCATCGCCATGACGGAACAGGCGCAAAGCGGGGGCAGCACGGTCCAAAGCGGCCAACAGATGCGGCGGCGCTTCTACGCCCACGCCATGCAGCAGGTTGCGGATTTCAATCAGGTCTTGCAGCGCGGCGAGTTGCTGCGCCGGGGAGCGTTCAATATGCCCGCCATCAGGCAGGAATTGGCGCTCGATCTCGGCGGGCAGGAAGCGGATGGCGCGTTGCAGATAGGCGTCTTCTTCCAAGGCCACCGCAGCAGCAAGCGCGCCCTTCAGCGCGACCAGCGCGCCGCGATGCTCATCTTCCGCAGGCAAGGCGCCGACCAAATCGCGCGCATCCTGCGCGAGCCGCTGCATCACCTGGCGGCGGAAAACATCCTCAGCGGTGGCCGCGAAGAAATCCCAATGGCCGAGCCAGGCGGAAATCCGCGCGCCGACCACTTCCGGCGCATCGGCGATATCTTCTTCCCAGCCGGTTTGCAGCCAATCGGCGGTGAACGCACGGGCGCGCAGCCGCGCCGCATCCGTCCCAAGCGCGCGCAAATCCCGCATCCAGGCGAAGCCATGGGCAGAAGCGCGCCAGGCGGGAGATGCGCCCTTGCCGCCCCAGGGCTCTCCGCCTTCTGTGGCCAGGCGCATGGGGCGGATGGTGCCGGCGAAATCGGCTTCTCCGCGCAATAACCGCGCGCCGCGGGCGGCATCGCCGGGCCAAAGATCACGAAAGGGGCGGGAAGGGGCATCGGGTACGCGCACGGGGCGAAGCCGTGCGAGCTTTTGTCGGGCGCCGCGCAGCAGATTGATCATGCCGCACCCCCGCGCAGTGCCTTGATCGCCGCTGCGTAATCTGGCGCGCCAAACACGGCCGTACCGGCAACTAGAACACCCGCGCCCGCATTCAGGCACAGCGGCGCGGTTTTGGCCGTGACGCCACCATCCACCTGCAAGCGAATATCGCGGCCAGAGGCTTCAATCAGCCGGCGCAGCTTTTCAATCTTGGGCAATTGGCTTTCGAGGAAGCTTTGCCCGCCAAAGCCGGGATTGACCGACATGACCAGGATAAGGTCGCAAAGGTCCAGGACATGTTCGATGGTAGCGATGGGTGTGGCCGGGTTCAGCACCACCCCAGCTTTTTTCCCCAAGCCCCGGATGGTTTGCAGCGAACGATGCAAATGCGCCCCGGCTTCGGGATGCAGCGAGATCAGATCCGCCCCGGCATCAGCAAAAGCCTGCAAATAGGGGTCCACCGGCGCGATCATCAAATGCACATCGAAGGGAATGGTCGTGTGCTTACGCAGCGCCTTGATCAGCGCCGGCCCGAAGGAGATGTTGGGCACGAAATGCCCATCCATGATATCCAGATGAAGCCAATCCGCCCCGGCTGCGGTCACGGCACGCACTTCCTCACCGAGTTTGGCGAAATCGGCGGCCAGAAGCGACGGGGTGATGAGCGGCGCGGGTTGCACGATTCCCCTTGTAACCTTGCGAACCTGCCGGGACAACCTTGCGTGACCGGCTATACCTTCCTCAATAAAGCGCGCACCACTTCCGCATGGCCCTGATGGCGCGGGCCTTCATCCAGCAGCACGGTGCCTTCCAGCAATTCCAACACCTCAAGCCCCGCGAAACATTCTTCGACAATCGCGCGACTCCAAAGCAATTCGCGTAGCTTCGGCCCGCCGCTGCGGCGCCCTTCCTGCGCTGGGGTGAAGCATTCCAGCACCAGCAAGCCGCCGGGGGCGAGCGCGGCCAGCGCGCCTTGCGTGGCCCGGGCACGGTCTTCCGGCGGCAAATGCACAAAAATCCAGGCAATCAGGTCAAACCGCGCGCGCGGCCAATCCCAGGCGGCGACATCGGCCGTGATGGTCTGCAGCGCCACGCCGCGATGCCGCGCCAGCGACGCTGCCTTGGCAAGACCCACGCCGGACCAATCCACTGAGGTGACCTCCAGCCCCTGGCCCGCCAGCCAGACGCCATTGCGCCCTTCGCCATCCCCCACCGCCAAGGCGCGCATCCCGGGGCACAGGCGATGCGCTTGGGATTGCAGATAAAGGTTCGGCGCCTCGCCAAACTCAAAGCCGCCATTCTGGTAGCGTTCATCCCAGGCCAGGCTTGTGCTCATGATCTTCCTCGGGGGGTGGGGCGCCAATCGGGGGGCGCCAGTTCAAAGCCGGCGAAATCAAAGGCGGGGCTGACGGTGCAACCCACTAGCGACCAGCGGCCAAGGGAGACAGCGCTTTGCCACCAGCCCTTTGGCACCAGGGCAAAGGGGCGCTGATGGCGGGAGAGGTCTGGGCCGAGATGCACTGCCTCCGCATCATTCCCATTGGCGGAAAGGCTTAGCGCCAGCGGCCCGCCGGCATACCAATGCCAGGCTTCTGCGGCATCCACGCGGTGCCAATGGCTGAATTCATCGGCAGCCAGCAGGAAATAGATCGCTGTGCCGGCGCCGCGTCCGCCCGCTTCGGGCGCATCGCGCCAGATTTCGCGGTAATGCCCGCCTTCCGGATGCGGGGTCAGATCAAGCGCGGCAATGACCTGCGCGGCCGTCACGCCGGGGTCGCGCAGGTCAATCATGGCTCAGCCGACCGGCACGGTTTCAGCGAGCGGCGCCAGTTTGGAGACTTCCGCAAACCAAGCGGCGAGCTTAGGGCAGGAATCGCGCCAGGGTTCATGGGCGAAGCGGAAATCCAGATAGCCCAGCGCGCAGGCAATGCTGATGGAACCGATATCGCCCAGCCCGCGCGGTGGGTCCTTTTCCAGCGCGGCCAAGGTGCGTTCCACAGCAAGCTTTTGGCGCGCATCGAAAGCCTTGCGGCCATCATCCTGGGGATGAGCCATATGCAGGCGCCGGCCCACGGCGGCATCCAAAATGCCATCAGCGGCGGCCTGACGGATCATGGCCTTCAGGCGAGGTGCACTGCCCGTGGGCGGGAAAAGCGGCGCGGCAGACCCGATTGTGTCCAGATATTCGCAAATCACCGGGCTGTCATAAATCGCCGTACCGTCATCAGCGACCAGGGCCGGCACCTTGGATAGCGGGTTATCAGCCAGCAGCGCGGCGGGGGATTGATGCGGATTGGCGGTTTGCTTGTCGAGCAACCCGGCAATGCCACGGATAAGGGCGCAGACCATCACCTTCCGAACATAGGGGCTGGTGGCGGAGTAATGCAGCTTCATGGGGTGTTTCCTTGGGTTATATTAACGAAAACTATCTTTGGCGGCACGAATGCGCGCCAGTGTGGCGACATCCGCCGCGCGCATAAAGGGATTGGCGGCGCGCTCAGACGCGATGGTGCTGGGGAGCGTCGGCTGGCCTGCCGCACGCTGGGCGCGGATTTCCGCAATGCGGGCCTGCAAGGCGGCATTATCCGGTTCCACCGTAATGGCGAAGCGCGCATTGCTTTCGGTATATTCATGCCCGCAGCAGACCAGCGTTTCCCCCGGCAGCGCGGCAAGGGCGGCCAGCGATGCGAACATCTCCCCCGCATCGCCTTCCAGCAGCCGCCCGCAGCCGAGCGAAAACAGCGTATCGCCGCAAAGCAAAACATGGGAATCGGCGATGTGAAAGGCGATATGGCCGCGCGTATGGCCATCACTCGCCAACACTGCCGCCTTGCTGCCGAGCACATCCACCGTATCGCCGGGCACAACTGCCTGATCGAGCGGCGGCAGGCGGTGCTTGTCAGCAGCAGCGCCCACTACCTTTGCCCCATAGCGCGCGACCAGGCCCGGCACGCCGGCCACGTGATCCCCGTGGTGATGCGTCAGCAGAATGAGGTCGAGCTTACCGCCCGCCGCTTCCACCGCGGCAGCCACGGGTGCGTCCTCGGCCGGGTCGCAGACCGCAAGCCTTCCATCGGCGGCGCGCAGCAGCCAAGCGTAATTATCCGAAAGACAGGGAATGGGGGTCGCTGTGAGTGCCATGGGGTCGCCCTTTGCTGGGGGGGCCATCCCATCCGGCCCCGTAAGCCCCTATATCAACCGCATGAGCGGGGAAATCCATGGGCTGGTCCGATTCTATGCCGCCCCGGCGGGGGCGCTGACGGCGCGGCTGCTGCGCCGGCGCTTGGCCGGGCTTTGGCCGCGCCTGACCGGGCTTTCCGTCTTGGGGCTTGGCCATGCGGAGCCCTATTTGCCGCTTTGGCGCGATGATGCGGCGCGCTGCATTGCCCTTTCCCCCGCCCAGCTTGGGCCGGCGCGCTTCAGCCAGGCCGGGCTTTCGGCTTCTGTCTTGGCAGAAGAAGACGCGTTGCCCTTCCCGGATTTAAGCTTTGATCGGATTCTTCTAGTGCATGGGCTGGAAGCGGCGGAGAATGCCGGGCGGCTGCTGCGCGAATGTTGGCGCGTGCTGCGCGATGATGGGCGCTTGTTGGTGGTGGCGCCCAATCGTCGGGGGATTTGGGCGCAGTTTGACCACACACCCTTTGGCCACGGGCAGCCTTATTCGCCGGGGCAGATCACACGATTGTTACAGGCCCATATGTTTCGGGTGGAACGGCGCGATGCCGCGCTTTACGTGCCGCCCTTCACGCCGTTGATGCGTGCCGGCACAGCCTGGGAAAAAGCCGGTCGCACCATTTGCCCCGCGCGCTGGGCTGGGGTGAGCCTGATCGAGGCGGAGAAGGATGTCTTCGCCGCCGTACCAACCGGGGCGGTGCGGGTGCGGCGGCGCGTGCTGTTGCGCACCTGATTGGCCTTTCGCGGCGCATGGTCCATGCTTCTGTCATGACCCAGGGAGAAACGCCATGAACCAAGATCCTCGTTGGCAGCAGAGCCTGCGCTACCCAGACCCTTCCATCGTTACGATGGATGCTTCCTTCAAGAAATACCATTTGGTGCTGTCATCCGTGGAGCGGCTTTATCACGGCACGCGCTGGGGTGAGGGGCCGGTGTGGCTCGGCGATGCGCGCTGCCTGTTATGGTCCGATATTCCGAATAACCGCGTGCTGAAATGGGATGAGGAAACCGGCGCGGTCAGTGCCTGGCGCAAGCCCGCCAATAACGCCAATGGCCATACGCGGGACCGTCAGGGCCGCGTGATTGCCTGCGAGCATATGGGCCGCCGCGTGGTGCGCTTTGAATATGATGGATCAATCACCGTGCTGGCCGATAGTTTTCAGGGCAAGCGCCTGAACAGCCCGAATGATGTTGTCGTGAAATCTGATGGATCGGTCTGGTTCACCGACCCGCCCTTTGGCCTGATGGCGAATTATGAAGGGGAACGCGGCACGCCGGAATTGCCGCATACCAATGTCTATCGCATTGATGGCCAGAGCGGTGAAATCACCCTGGCGACGGATGAGGTGAACCATCCGAATGGGCTGGCCTTCAGCCCGGATGAGAAAATTCTCTACGTGATCGAAAGCCGCGCTGATCCGCGCAATATCCTGGCCTTTGATGTCGGGGCCAATGGCAAAACGCTCGGCAAGCGCCGTGTTTTCGTGGCTTGTCAGCCAGGCGAATCACCCGATGGCTTCCGCGTGGATGTGGATGGCAATTTATGGTGCGGCTGGGGCATGACCGCCGAATTTGATGGCGTGCGAGTCTATAATAATGCCGGCGCGCCGATTGGGCATATTCATCTGCCCGAACGCTGCGCCAATGTGTGTTTCGGCGGGCGCTATCGCAACCGGCTGTTTATGGCAGCGGCGCAGTCTTTGTATTCGCTTTACGTGAATACGGAAGGCGTCAAGGGCGGTTGAGTTTTTCGCTTGGTACTTCGATGGTCATGGCGAGCAGCCGAAAAGAATGGCTCTTGCCATGGCCATCAAGATTGAGGCTGCCATTCACGCCGCCTTCCAGCACTTCATCAATGACAAAGTTGAAGGCGTTGAGCAGTGGCAGGTCATAACGCTTGCAGGCGGTGGCGCCCCGGTGGCGGAACAATGCCAGCACTTTTTCTTCCGTCACCTGTTCCGCCAATAGCGGATAAAGCGCCGGATCATAGGGCATGAGTGACAGGTTCACGCGATTGCCCTTATCGCCGGCGCGGCTATGCGCGATGTTGTGCAGGGTGATGGTGGTGAGCATGGTTCTCACCCCACTTTCTGTTTTGGCATGCAATGGACCCAACGCATCAGAAAGGGGCGTCCTTCAGAACATAGGAGCCATCGATCACTATCCCCGAGAAGACCTAATTCAGGGAACTTGGATAAATCACGCTGCCCCATCGAAAATGCCTCACAGTGGAAATTTTTGGCTAGTCTTTGCACAAAATCCGCTTCGAAATTCGGGTCTTGCGAAACGAAGCGGCCATGCAGTTCAATGATGATTTCAGCATTCTGAATGCGATCGAGCAGCGCGTGGGTAAGGAGGCCAAATTCCCCGCCCTCAATATCAATGATGATGAGGGTTTTCGAAAAATCGACACCCTGGAATTCTGGACTATCCAGAAAATCAGCTTCGGCGCGGCCAAGGATGGTGACGCGATCCGCCACCCCATTGCTTTCCGCCGAGAGCTTTATCGCAGCCTGACCTTCTTTGCTCTGTTCGAAACAAATGCTACGTGCTGCGAGGTCACCTTTGACTAGGCCGACCCCGTAATAGCCATCCCCAGCGCCAAGATTGACCACGCAGTCCCATTTTTTCTGACGCGCCGCGATTCTATCCAGAACGTCTTGCTCATAAAGCCCTAATAGTTTCGGCGCCAGGTCACCCTGGCCCCATATCTGCTGTTCGCTGAGGTGAAAACCCTTCAAGGGACCGTAACCCACCCTACCACCAAGGCCGTTGTAAATCACTCTGCCAAGCATCAGGCGCCGTGTCTCAACCGCTTGCTGCGTCAACTGATTTAGAAGTTGGTCGTTGCTCATATTGTTTCTCCTTCAATTCCATTCCCGTGCCGGCAGTACCCGCGTTTCGGTTGGCACCATATCGCGCGGCACCAGGAAGCTTCGCGTGAGTATCCGCGGTGTGACGCGCCATCGCGCGCCGGAAGTCCCCGCCGTGCCGCAGCAAAGCAGCGCCAAGGCTTCACGCGAAGCCTGATCCGCATCATCGCGCGTGGTGGCCTCCACCGCCAAGCGAATGCGAATATCCTGCGGTTCCGGCCCCGCATAGCCGCGCCAAAGCGCGCCATCATCCGAATCATGCACGGAAGCGACGCCGATCAAATCTGCCCGCGCACGCCGCGCCAGGCCGCGCTGCTTCACGCGTTGCAGCAACACATCGGCCGTTGCCCGCGCGCGCGCCAAGGCATTGGGGCCAGCCACGCTGATTTCGCCTTCGCCCAACCAGGAACCTTCGTAGCAGGCAGTGACTTTCAGCAAATCTGGCCGTTGACGGCCCTGCAAGCCATGCACGGCAACACGATCCTGCCCGACTGGCGTTAGATGCGCCCTGGTAATATCCAGGATCACATCTGGGGTGATATAGGTCGAAGGGTCGTGCAATTCATACAAAAGCTGTTCTTTGACCGTGCGCTGATCAACAATGCCGCCAGTGCCTTCCGGCTTGGTGATCAGCAAGGATAGATCGCGCCCGACCTCGGCAATCGGAAAGCCGATATTGGCGGGGTCTGGAATATCCTTGAAGCCGGGGTCCCAGAAAACGCCGCCCGTTACCTGGCTGCCGCATTCCAGCAAATGCCCCGCTGCCGCACCAACCGCCAGCGCCTGCCAATCATCCTCGGCCCAGCCGAAATGATGCATCAGCGGCGCGATGGCCAAGGCAGGGTCCGAGGTACGCCCCGCCACCACAATTTGTGCGCCGGCGGCAAGCGCTTCAGCCAAAGGTGCTGCGCCGATATAGGCATTGGCGGAAACGAGTTTCCAGGAAGACATATCAAGCCCGGCATCCGCTTCATGCACGGCAAGCTTATCGAGATTGACGCTATTCGAAACATCATCGCCCGTCACAAGACCAATGCGGAGTTCCGGCAGGCTGAGTTTCTTCGCAAGCCTGGCAACGGCCCGCGCGGCAGCGGCTGGATTGGCCGCGCCAAAATTACCGAGAATGGGAATGCCCGCGCGCGCGCAATCCACCAGGATGGGTTCTAGCAACCTTTCCAGCATGGGTTCATAGCCCGCTTCAGGATCGCGCCGGCGTTCAAGCTGCGCCAAAGCCACGGTGCGTTCGCCCAGGCATTCGAAGAACATGGCGGCGGGCAGGCCGCGCTTGACCAGGCTGCGCACCACCGGGATGGGGGCATCAATCCGATCCCCGGAAAAACCCGCACCATTGCCGACCAGAAAAAGATCACTCACGCCGCGCACTCCTTCAACGCTGCCCCAAGCAGCGCCGCATCGTCATCGTCGAATGCGATGGGGTTTATGGCGAGCAGGCCCTGGGTGATGCGGGATGCATCAACATGAATGGCGGGGCGATGGGCGCGGAGCCTTGCATCCGCGGCTTGTGCGGTGTCCGCATCGGGCAGGCGCCATTCCAGAATGGGCAGACCTGGCTTGGCGCCATCTGGCACAAGGCGAAGGTATGGCGGGTGCCCCGCCGCCACCAGCACCGCTTCAAGCCGCGCCTGCCAGCGTGCGCTGCGTTGCATTGGGTCATCCGCCACAAAGCGCCGCAAAGCCATGATCAGACCAATGATTTCTTCCTTGCCAATCTTGCAGGATCGCCCAATGCCGTGATGCGGCAGGCCGCGCATTTGCGCGAGTGACGCGAATTCCGGAGGCGCGATGAACTCCGCTTCCGGCATATCAAGATCAAGCATTTGCGCCAGCGCAGACGAAACCAGATCACGCCGGCCGGCGAGAATCCCGGAAGATTGCGGCCCACCCAAAGCCTTGCCACCGGAAAAACAAACAAGATCGGCGCCTTCAGTGATGAAGCGCCTCAGATTTTCAGCGGGCGGCAATTGCGCCGCCGCATCCACCAGCACGGGGATGTGCCTTTCGCGTGCCACACGCACCACATCGGGCAGCGGTGGTTCGCTTTGCGCGCCTGCCAGATAGTAGATCGCTGCCGTCCGATCCGTGATGGCGTCAGCGATCTCCCAGGGCGCGGCATCGCGTACGCCGGGGCCGGAAACACGGTCCGGAATGCCGATTTCAATGATGCGCCCACCCGCCACGCGCAAGGCGCGGTCATACATATTGCGCTGGCTGCGGATGGTGATGAATTCATCCGGCATGCCGCGTGTCTCGGGCAGGCGGTTCATCGCCCCCGGATCAAGCCGCGCCATGCAGGCGGCCGCGCCAAGCAATACAGCGGCAGAGGCACCCGAAGTGACAATGCCCGCTTCCGCGCCAGTGGCCTTGCTGATCTCTCGGCTGGCCGCGGCTTGCAGATGATGCATTTCCACCGTGGCGAGCGCGGCTTCTGCCATGGCGGCGAGAACCTCGGGTGCCATCAGCCCGCCGGATAATCGCGTATTGGTGCCATAGGCATTGATGATGCGCGGCACGCCAAGGTCATCGTAAATCATGCAGGTTGTTCCGAAAGAGTGCGGCGCAAAGCATCACGCCAAAGCGCGTAGCGACTATCCGCTTCAGCGCGGTTCATTCGTGGAATGAACCGACGTTCCAGCCGCCAATGCGTGGCCCCTGCGGCACCAGGCGGGGCGCAAAGCCCTGCCTGCATGCCTGCCAGGTAAGCTACGCCAAGCGCGGTGGTTTCCAGGATGGTTGGCCTGTCCACCGGCGCGCCCAATTGGTCGGCCAGGAATTGCATGGTCCAATCAGAAGCGACCATGCCGCCATCAACGCGCAGCACGGTTTCCTGCTCCCCCTGCCAATCCGCATGCATGGCTTCGATCAGATCGCGCGTTTGAAAAGCAACGCTTTCCAGCGCGGCACGGCATAATTCAGCGCGGCCACTGCCGCGTGTGAGGCCGAATATCGCGGCTTGCGCCTTGGCATCCCAATGCGGCGCGCCAAGCCCGGCGAATGCCGGCACCAACACCACCCGCTGCGCGGGGTCTGCCTGCGCGGCGAGAATACCGGCTTCCTTCGCATGACTGATGATGCCCAGGCCATCGCGCAGCCATTGCACTGCGGCGCCGGCCACGAAAATCGCGCCTTCCAGCGCGTAATGGCGCTTGCCGTGCAATTGGTAAGCGATGGTCGTCAGCAGCCGATTGCGCGACGCGACCGGCGTTTCGCCCGTATTCAACAAGGCAAAACAGCCTGTGCCATAGGTGGATTTCACCATGCCCGGCGCGAAGCAGCCCTGGCCAATCGTGGCGGCTTGCTGATCGCCTGCCACGCCACGAATGGGAATGGCGGCACCCAACAGCGCGGGATCGGTTTCGCCAAAATCCCCGGCGCAATCGCGCACTTCTGGCAAGATGGCTTCGGGGATGCGAAACAGGCGCAGCAGTTCAGCATCCCAAACACCGCGCCTTATATCGAACAACATGGTGCGCGCGGCATTGGTGGCATCCGTCGCATGTACGCGCCCGCCCGTGAGGCGCCATAGCAGAAAGCAATCCACCGTGCCGAAGGCCAGCGCGCCGCGTTCCGCCGCCGCCCGCGCGCCCGCGATATTGTCCAGCAACCAGGCAAGCTTGGTGGCTGAGAAATAGGGATCAGCCAGCAGCCCCGTGCGTTCCGTCAGCAGCGCCTCATGGCCCTCGGCGCGCAGCTTCGCGCAGGCATCGGCCGTGCGCCGATCCTGCCAGACAATGGCGCGATGCAGGCAGCGCCCGGTTGCACGATCCCATAGCAGCGTTGTCTCACGCTGATTGGTGATGCCAATGCCGGCCACATCGGCGGGGCTGCCGCCGGCTTTCTCTAAAGCCTGACGCAAAGTGGTGATGGCGCCTTGCCAGATATCTTCCGGCTCATGTTCCACCCAGCCGGGTGAGGGGAAATGCTGCGGCAATTCCATCTGCGCCGTTGCGCGCGGCGCGAGATCAGCCCCGAAGGCGATGGTGCGCGTGGAAGTTGTGCCCTGATCGAGCGCAAGCAGCAGGGGGGTCTTCATGCTGTGGCGTTTCCTTTCGCTGCCGAGCATAATGCGGGAAAGGAGATTGCGCGATGGCCATTCAGCTTTTTGAACTCTGCGGCGCCGATCCGGCGCGGCGCTTCAGCCCCTATTGCTGGCGGAGCCGCTTGGCGCTGGCCCATAAGGGCTTGGCTGTGGAAACCATCTCCTGGCGCTTCACGGAAAAGGCGGCGATTGACGCGCATGGGGCGCAGAAGGTGCCGGTGATGTTGGATAATGGCCGCGCCATTATCGATTCCTGGGCTATCGCGGAATATCTGGAAGATACCTATCCGGATCGGCCTTCGCTTTTTGGCGGCGTGGGTGGCCGCGCGCTGGCGCGCTTCATCAATGCCTGGGGCGATGCGGTGTTGCATGCCGGGATCGCGCGGCTGGTGGTTTCCGACATTGTGCAGCATTTGGCGCCGGAAGATGCGGCCTATTTTGTGCCGGATCGGGAAAAGCGCTTCGGCATGAAGCTTGAATCGGTAACGGCGGATCGCGCGGAACGGGTCAAGGGTTTTCGTGATAGCCTGATGCCGCTGCGCATCGCGTTACGGTCGGCGCCCTTTCTGCATGGCGATAAGCCCGGCTATGCAGATATGATCATTTTTGGCGGCTTCCAATGGGCGCGCTGCGTCAGCGCCTTCCCGCTACTGACCCAAGATGATGCTGTTTATGCCTGGCGGGAGAGGATGCTGGATGCCTATGGTGGCATTGCTCGCGCTGCGCCGGCCTATGCGGAAGCCTGAACCGCGGCTTCTTTTCGCTTGAAAGGCGGCGCGCTTCGGGCTTGGCTTGCGGTATTCGCCGCGATCCGCAAGCCAGGAGCCCGCCATGCCCACACCCACCCTGATCCGCAACGCCGCCTGGACCGCCGAATGGGATGGCGCCACAGGGCGTAATTTCTACGGCCAGGGCAAGGATGTACTGTTGGCGGATGGCCGCATCGCCGCCATCACGCCGCATGATCCTTCCGCCCCGCCACCCGCGGGCGCTGAGGTGATTGATGGTAGCAAGCTTCTGGTCATGCCGGGGCTGATCAATATCCACACCCACCCGACAACAGAACCCGCCGGGCGCGGTGTGCGGGAAGATCATGGCGTACCGGAACAGCAAATGACCGGGCTATTTGAACGCCTGCAAGCCTTCAAGCTGGATCAGCAGGGCCAAGCGGCAGCGATGCGCCTTGCCTATGCCGAGTTGATGTCAGCCGGTGTCACCAGCGTGGTGGATTTGTCGCCTCCCTTCCCAACCTGGCTTTCCATCATGGCGGAAAGCGGCCTGCGCGGTTGGGCGGGGGCGGGCTATGCCGCGGCGCGCTGGGGTATGGAAGCACCGCAGTCCGTGACCTGGATGTGGAACCGCGAAGATGCGCGCCGACAATTCGATGCGGCGAAGCAATTCATGAAGGAAGCCGAAGCCGATACTTCTGGCCGGCTGACCGGCATTGTCTTCCCTGCCCAGATTGACACGGTGGAGGAGGAGATGCTGCGCGAAAGCATCGCCTATGCCGCGGAGACGGGCCGGGCTTTCACCACCCATATCTCCCAATCCGTGGTCGAAGTGCGAGAGATTATTCGTCGCCATGGCGTCACGCCGATTCAATGGGCGGCGAGTATTGGGCTGCTGACGCCGCGCAGCATTCTGGGCCATGCGATTTTTGTCGATGAGCATATCTCGATCGGCTGGCATACCGCGAAGGATATTGGCCTGATTGCCGATACGGGGGCGACAGTCGCGCATTGCCCATCACCCTTTGCAAGGTATGGCGAGCATTTGCGCCATTTCGGCAAATACCGCGCGCGGGGCGTGAATATGGGGTTTGGCACAGATTGCGCGCCGCATAATCTGATTGAGGAAATGCGCCTTGCCATTATTCTGGCGCGCAATGCCTGCCGTGATGTCGCCGCCGCCGATACAGGCAGCGTTTTCCATGCGGCCACAGTGGGCGGCGCTGATGCCTTGGGGCGGCGTGACCTTGGCCGTCTGCAACTGGGCGCTTCGGCCGATATCGTGCTGGTAGATCTGGCGCATCCGCTGATGACCCCGCCGCGCGATCCTTTGCGCGCGCTTGTTTTCCATGCGGCGGATCGCGCCGTGAAACGCGTGATGGTGGGTGGCGAGACGATTTTTGCCGATGGCCGCCCAACCAAGCTTAATGTCGCGGATGCCGCCGGCATTCTGGCCGAAAGCCAGGCCAAGATGCTGCGAGATTCAGTTGGGCGTGATTATCGCGGGCGGAGCGGCGACGAAATCACGCCAATCAGCCTGCCCCTGCATTAGCCAAGGCTTGCCACCCCGCCCGAAGCCTGTAAATCACGCCGAAACAGAGGAGGCACGCCATGGCGTTGATTGACCGGATCGGGGTGGATGTTGGGCGCAAGCAGAAGCTTGAAGACGCCATTGAATGGGCGGCGCGGAACCAGGTGCGTCACATAGATATCCAATTGGACACGGGCGAGAACAAGGTGAACATGTTCGATGATGCGCGCTGCCGCGTCATTGTCGCTTCCGCCCGCGCCAATGGCGTTACCATTGCGTTGCACACGCTTTCCGCCGTGAATGTCGGCGAATACTCGCCCTTCCTTTCGGAAGCGGTGGATGCCTATATGCGCGCCTATATTGAAGTGGCGCCCAAGCTGGAAGCGGAATGGATTGTGGTTCATGCCGGCTATCATTTCTCCGCCGATGTGCCGATGCGCATGGAAGCGGGGCGCGAGCGTTTGCAGCGCATGGTGAAGCACGCGGAAAAGCATGGCGCGCTACTGCTACTTGAAAACCTGAATGTGGAACCGCCTACGGCCGAGGTTCATTACCTTGCCCATACGCAGGAAGAATGGCGCTATTATTATGATGCGATCCATTCCCCTGCCTTCGCGCTTTCCTTCACTGCCAATCATGCGCATCTGATGCCAGATGGCGTCGCTTCCTGGGTGGCGGGCATTCCGATGGAACGCGTACGCGAAGTGCGGCTCGCGGATTGCTGGCGCAATGGGCATGAGGAACATCTGGTGCCCGGCCAGGGTGATTTCGATTTTGGCGATATGTTCCGTCTGATCGAAGCCCGCGGCTTCAAGGGGCATTATACGAATGCCTTTGGATCGCTTGAAGAAATGCAATGGGCGCGCGGCTATATGGTGGAAAAGGCCCGCGCCGCCGGGGTGAAGGTGGACTGAAGCGCCCCGGCACGGTCCTTGCTGATCTAGCCCCGGAAAAACAACACCGGGGCTTCAAACCATGTCCATTTCTCGCTTTTCGCGCCGCGCCCTGTTGGGTGCCGGTGCTTCTGGCCTGACCCTGCCGCTTATTCCTGAGGCGTTCAGCCCGGCTTTTGCCCAAGGCGCAGGCGAAAGAACGCTGCGCTACGGCATTTCCATGGCCGATATTCCGCAAACTACCGGCCAGCCGGATCGCGGCGCGGGCGCTTATCAATTCACTGGCTATACGCTTTATGACCCGCTGGTCGCCTGGGAAATGGATGTGGCTGACCGCCCCGGTAAGCTCATGCCGGGACTGGCGACATCCTGGGAGACCGATCCGGCTGATCGCAAGCGCTGGATTTTCAAGCTGCGGCCAGGCGTGAAATTCCATGATGGGTCGGATTTCGATGCCGATGCGGTGATCTGGAATTTCGAAAAAGTGCTCAATCCGCAGGCGCCGCATTTTGATAATCGCCAGGCCGCGCAGGTGCGCCCGCGCCTGCCTTCCGTCGCGTCTTGGCGGAAAATTGATGCCATGACGGTGGAAGTCACCACCAAAGCCGTGGACAGCATCTTCCCCTATCAGATGCTGTGGTTCTTGATTTCCTCGCCGGCGCAATATGAAAAGCTTGGCCGTTCCTGGGAACGCTTTGCCAATGAACCTTCCGGCACGGGTCCCTTCCGCATGGGGCGGTTGGTGCCGCGCGCGAGTGTCGAATTGCTGCGCAATACCAGCTATTGGAACCCCGCACGCATGGCGAAGGTGGATCGTATTGTGCTGGTCTGCGCGCCGGAAGCCGTCACGCGGTCCAATGCGCTGCTGACCGGGCAGGTGGATCTGATCGAAACGCCCGCGCCCGATATTGTCCCACGGCTTCGCCAATCCGGCGCGCGGATCATGGAAAACATCACGCCGCATGTCTGGAATTATCATTTGAGCCTGCTGGAAGGCTCCCCCTGGCGTGATCTGCGCCTGCGCCAAGCGGCGAATTTGGCGATTGACCGCGCCGGTGTGGTCGCGCTGATGAATGGGTTGGCGAAGCCGGCCGTTGGGGTGGTTGACCCGTCATCGCCCTGGTTTGGCAACCCAAGCTTCAAGATCCGGCATGACCCTGCCGAGGCGCGTCGCCTGCTCTCCGCAGCCGGCTTCACACCGCGCAATCCGCTGCGGACGAAATTCATCGTCGCCACCGGCGGCAGCGGGCAGATGCTGTCCATGCCGATTAATGAATTCATCCAGCAAAGCTGGCGCGAAGTGGGGATCGAGGTTGAATTTGTCCCGGTGGAATTGGAAGTGCTCTACACTTGCTGGCGTCAGGGGGCGGCGGGTGAATTGGCGCGCAACAATAATGTCACTGCCAATAATGTCGCCTATGTCACAAGCGATCCGCTTTATGCGCTGATCCGCTTCTTCCATTCCAACCAAATCGCGCCCACAGGCGTGAATTGGTCCCATTACCACGATGCAGAAATGGATCGGCTTATTGATACCGCGCTCAATACCTTCGATGCGGCCGAGGTGGATCGGCTCATGGCGAAAGTCCATGAAAAGGCGGTGGATGAGGCACTATTAGTCTATGTTGTGCATGATACCAATCCGCGCGCGCTGGGGCGCAATGTGCGCGGCTATACCCAGGCGCAGCATTGGTTCCAGGATTTGACGACGCTTTCCTAAGGCTGGTGGCATATCGAACCCGCAACTTGGCCGCCGCTGCGCCTGGATAGCGGGCCGGGCCGAAAGCGCTGGCCAAGGGACGGGAAATGCGTTTGGCGGCGGTGGCGCGCGGCGCGGCGGAGTAAGGCACGTTTTTTCCCCGCCATCCCCGTAATCCCCAGGGGCCGACTCCTCCGCGCTGGGCTATAAGGGGGCATGAATAGTTTTGACCCATCGCCCGGCGCCGTCCCCGGGGCCGGTTTGCTCGGCCTTTCGCAGCGTATCCCGCCCTCAAACCTGGCAGCCGAACAGGCGCTGCTTGGCGCGCTTTTGGCCAATAACAAGGCGTTTGAGCGTGTGGGCGAATATCTGGCGCCGGACCACTTCGCCGATCCCGTGCATGGGCGGATTTTCCACGCCATCAAGCGGCGCGTTGAAGCGGGGCAGCTTGCCGATGCGGTGACGCTGCGCGCGGAATTTGAACATTCCGGCCTGTTGGATGAGGTCGGCGGCCCTGCCTATTTGGCGCAGCTTCTCTCGGCCATGGTGGGTGTCATCAATGCCGGCGAATATGGCCAGGTGATCTATGATGCCTGGCTCCGCCGGCAATTGGTGGATTTGGGCGAAGTGGTGGTGAACCGCGCCTTTGGTGCGGAGGCCGAGCTGGACGCCAAGGGGCAGCTGGAAGCCGCCGAACAATCGCTGTTCGAATTGGCCAAGGAAGGCGGCGCGGGTGAGGGGGGCTTCCTGACCTTCGAACGTGCCCTGACCATCGCCGTACAGCATGCGGAAAAGGCTTTTACGACGCCGGGCGGGGTTTCCGGCCTTGCCACCGGTTTGCGCGATTTGGATGCGAAAACGGGCGGGCTGCACCCTTCTGATCTGCTCATCATCGCGGGCCGCCCCGGCATGGGCAAAACCGCGCTCGCGACCAAAATCGCCTTTGGCGCGGCGAAAGCCGTGCTGCGCAACGCGCAGGAAGCCGATCCCAATGCGGTGCCCAAGGGCGGGGTTGCGTTGTTCTCCCTGGAAATGAGCGCGGATCAATTGGCGACACGTTTGCTGGCCGAAGAATCACGCATCTCGGGCGATCGCATCCGGCGTGGTGAGATCAGCCAGCGTGATTTTGACCGCTTTCTGGAAGTCAGCCGCGAATTGGCATCCCTGCCGCTGAATATTGATGACACGCCGGCGATCAGCATCTCGGCACTACGTACTCGGTGCCGGCGCTTGCAGCGGACAAAAGGGCTGGATCTGATTGTGGTGGATTACCTGCAATTGATGCGCCCCGCGGCGGGCACGCGGCCTGAAAGCCGGGTGCTTGAAATCAGCATGATCACGCAGGGTCTGAAGGCTTTGGCCAAGGAATTGTCTGTGCCTGTCATTGCGCTGTCTCAGTTATCCCGCGCTGTGGAAAGCCGCGAAGACAAGCGCCCCCAGCTTTCGGATTTGCGAGAATCAGGTTCCATCGAACAGGATGCCGATGTGGTGATGTTCGTCTATCGCGACGAATATTATTTGATGCAGCGTGCGCCCAAGGAGCTTTCCTTCGACAATGCCGAAAAATTCCAGGGTGCCGTGGATAAATGGCAGAAGGATATGGAAATGGCGCATAACAAGGCGGAATTGATCATCGCCAAGCAGCGCCATGGCCCGACCGGCACCATCAAGCTGTTCTTTGAAGCCGAATTCACGCGCTTTGGGGATTTGGAAACGCAGCATGATGATGGTTTCGGGGGCTGATCCCGGTTCCGCATGATGGACCCTTCTGCGGTTTTGCATATTGATCTGGCGGCCATTGTCGCGAATTGGCGCGCGCTCGCCGTACGCGCCGCGCCAGGTGCCGTGGCGGGGGTGGTGAAGGCCAATGCCTATGGGCTGGGGGCGGTGCAGGTCGCGCGTGCCTTACATGCTGCCGGCTGCCGGCATTTTTTCGTGGCGCATCTTTCGGAAGGCATGGCGCTGCGGTCTGGCCTTGGCGCCGGGCCGATGATTGCCGTGCTGGATGGCTTCGCCCCCGGCGCTGACGAAAACGCTGGGCTGGTCCCGGTGCTGAACAGCCTTGGCGATGTGCTGGCCCATGCGGCTGCCGGGCGCAGCGCGGGCAGGGCGCAACCTGCGCTTTTGCATCTGGATACGGGCATGGCGCGGCTTGGGCTGGATGCCGGGGAACAGGCGCGGCTGGCGGCGGATCATTCCCTGCTGGCGGGGCTCGATCTGCTTTATGTCATGTCGCATCTGGCCTGCGCGGATGAAGCGACCCATCCGCTCAATGCCGAACAGGCAGCGCGTTTCGCCCGCGCCTGCGCGGGGCTGCCCAGGCTGCCTCGGTCCTTCGCCAATTCATCTGGCCTGTTTTTGGGCGCGGATTACGCCTCAGACCTCGCCCGGCCAGGCTGCGCGCTTTATGGCATCAATCCCAGGCCCGGGGCGCCCAACCCCATGCTGCCCGTGGTCCGGCTGGAAGCCCCCATCCTGCAAATCCGCGATATCCCCGCCGGCGCGAGCGTTGGCTATGGCGCTTCCTTTGTCGCGGCGCGGCCCAGCCGGATTGCCACCATTGCCGTCGGCTACGCGGACGGCTACCTGAGATGCCTATCCGGGCAGGGTGTCGCGGCCTATCGCGACATGATCCTGCCCATGATGGGGCGCGTTTCCATGGATTTGATCACGCTGGATGTGACGGATGCGCCAGGCATTGCGCCTGGCGATGTGCTGCAATTGATCGGCGGCGCCGCGCCTTCGCCCGATGATCTGGCGGCGCGCGCCGGCACGATTGGCTATGAAATCCTGACCTCGCTCGGTGATCGCTATCGCCGCGTCTATGAGGCGGCCTGAGCTTGACCGCGATACTGAACCCCATCGCCGCCTTGGGCCGCGCCGTGCTCGGCGCCTTGCAGGGCGTTGGCGCCGTGGTGCTGTTTGCGCTGGAAGGCGTTTCACATCTGTTTCGCCCGCCCTTCTATGGCCGGCTGTTTCTGCGCCAAGTGGTGGAGATTGGTTATTTCTCGTTGCCTGTTGTGGCGCTGACCGCGTTTTTCACCGGCATGGTACTGGCGCTGCAAACCTATACAGGTTTCGCGCGTTTCAATGCCGAAGGGGCGGTCGCGAATGTTGTGGTGCTTTCCATCACGCGCGAATTGGGCCCGGTGATTGCCGGGCTGATGGTGGCAGGGCGCATTGGCGCGGCTTTCGCCGCCGAAATCGGTACCATGCGCGTGACGGATCAGATAGATGCGCTGACAACGCTTTCCACCAACCCGATGAAATACCTGGTGGCGCCTCGGCTTTTGGCCGGCACCGTGGCGCTGCCCTTCCTTGTGATTATTGCCGATACTCTTGGGGTGATGGGCGGCTGGCTGATCGGCACGGCGAAGCTTGGCTTTAACTCGGCCGGGTATTTGCGCGCCACACTCGATTTCATGCAGACCATGGATGTGGTCTCCGGCCTCGTGAAGGCTTCGGTCTTTGGCTTTGTGATTGCGCTGATGGGCTGCTGGTGCGGCTATAACAGCCGCGGCGGCGCGCAGGGTGTGGGTGCGGCGGCGACATCGGCGGTGGTGATTTCCTCCATCCTCATCCTGGCGCTGGATTACATCATTACCGAGATGTTCTTCGCGCGATGAGTGGCGCGGTGTCGAAAATCCGCCTGCGCGGGCTGTCAAAAGCCTTTGGGCCGAAGCAGGTGCTGGATGGCGTGGATCTGGATATCCGCGCCGGGCATGGCATGGTTATTCTGGGCGGTTCGGGTTCCGGCAAATCCGTCACCATCAAATGCATCCTGGGGCTGATTGAACCCGATGCCGGCAGCATTGAAATTGATGGCCAGAACATCCTGAAACTGCCGCGGCAGGAGCGTGAGGCGCTGAATGACCGCATCGGCATGCTGTTTCAGAATGGCGCGCTGTTTGATAGCCTGCCGGTCTGGGAAAATGTCTGCTTCAAGCTGCTGGCACAAAAGCGCATCACGCGCGCGCGCGCCCGCGACAAGGCGGCCGAGGTGCTGGCGCAGGTCGGGCTTGCCGCATCGGTGGGCGATCTTTCGCCATCTGAGCTTTCGGGCGGCATGCAAAAACGCGTCGCACTTGCGCGCGCCATTGCGGCAGAGCCCGAGATCATTTTCTTCGACGAACCCACCACCGGGCTTGATCCCATCATGGGCGCGGTGATTGATGGGCTGATTGTTGATGTGGTGCATCGGCTGGGGGCGACAGCGGTTTCCATCACGCATGACATGGCGAGCGCGCGGCGGATTGGCGATGATGCTGCCATGATCCATAAGGGCCGCATCATCTGGACTGGTGAGGCGGCCAAGCTTGGCCAGACCGGTAATGCGATGGTGGACCAATTCGCCCGTGGTGAGCGGGAAGGGCCGATTCAGATGGAGTTGCGGCGCTAGCGCTTACCCGAAACCCGCATTCAACCCCGCAACCGCCTCCGCATATTCACGCCTGAGCCGCGCCACCAATTCCGCCGTGCTGGGCACATCCTGAATTGCCCCCACCCCCTGGCCGGCGGACCAGATATTCTTCCAGGCGCGTTTTTCACTGCTGCCCAAATGAAGTTCCCTGTTGAATTCAGGCAAATTCGCTGGATCGAGCCCCGCCGCTTCCAGCGACGCACTCAGGAAATTGCCATTCACGCCGCTGATCGCATTGGTATAGACAATATCCTTCGCCGTCGCGGCCAGGATCATTTGCTTGTAATCCTCCGGCGCGCGGCTTTCCGTGGTCGCGATGAAGCGCGTGCCCAAATACGCAAAATCCGCCCCTGCCGCCCGCGCCGCGACCACATGCGCCCCGGTGGACATGGCGCCCGATAGGATGATGGTGCCCTGATAGAATTGTCGGATTTCCTGCACAAAGGCGAAGGGGTTGTAGGTGCCGGCATGCCCGCCCGCGCCGGCTGAAACCGCAATCAGCCCATCAACGCCGGCTTCCGCGGCCTTCTGCGCATGGCGCAGGTTGATCACGTCATGGAATACCAGCCCGCCATAGCCATGGATGGCCTCCACCACCTCAGACACTGCGCCGAGGGAGGTGATCACGAAGGGCACGCGCTGGCGCACGGTTTCGGCCAAATCCGCATCCAGCCTGGCGTTGGACCGATGCACGATCAGATTGACGCCGAATGGCGCGGCGGCATTGCCGGTTCTCTCCCGGATTTCGGCGAGCCATTCCCCATAGCTCTCCGTGCTGCGTTGATTGAGCGCGGGGAAGCTGCCCACCACGCCGGCCTTGCAGGTTTCCACCACCAGATCGGGGCCGGAGACCAGGAACATGGGGGCGGCAATCACCGGCAGGGCGATTCTGCCCTGAAACAAGGCGGGGATGGGCATGGGCGGTCCTTTGAAGGGGAGGAGGTAACCCTGCCGGGGCAGGGCTAAGGGTGCAAGGCCATTACCTTATTGCATCCGGGCACAAAGCAAGCCTAGGCTTCCTCCTGAGGCACCGTGAGCGTGCCAAGGGATGAAACGGCGCCTGGCGCCAGGGTAGAGGAAGTCCGGCATGAAACTCGGCGCGGCCATTGCGGAAATCATGAAGCGTGAGGGGATTCAGATCCTCACCGGCTATCCGGTCAATCATTTGATCGAATATGCGGCGGATGCGGATATCCGCCCCATCATGGTGCGGCAGGAGAGAATCGGCCTGCACATGGCGGATGCCATTTCGCGCGTGACATCGGGCCGCACCATTGGCGCCTTCTGCATGCAGCATGGCCCGGGCGCCGAGAATGCCTATGGCGGTGTGGCGCAATGCTATGGCGAAAGCGTGCCGGTGCTGGTGCTGCCCATGGGCTACCCGCGCCGCATCGCGCATATTGACCCGAATTTCAATTCTTCCGTGCAAATGCGCGGCATCACCAAATCCGCTGAACCCATCATGAGCGCGGCTGAGGTACCGAATATCCTACGCCGTGCTTTTGCCCGGCTGCGCAATGGCCGTGGCGGTCCCGTGCTGGTCGAAATCCCGACCGATATGTGGAATGAGGAAGTGCCGGAACCGCTGGCCTATCACCCGGTGGCTGCCACGCGTTACGGGCCTGATCCGGTTGATCTGGAACGCGCCGCGGCCATGCTGGCCAAGGCGAAACGCCCGGTGATCTATGCCGGCACCGGCGTGCATTGGGCGCGCGCCTGGCCGCAATTGCAGGCTTTGGCTGAAATGCTGGCAGCACCCGTCACCACCAGCCTTGGCGGCAAATCCTCCTTCCCGGAAGATCATCCTTTGGCCCTGGGGTCAGGCGGCCTCGCGATGCGGCGTGGTGTCCGGCATTTCCTGGATAATGCCGATGTGATCCTTGGGATTGGCTGTTCATTCACTGAGACGAATTTTGGCGTGAAAATGCCAAGCGGCAAGAAAATCATTCACGCGACGCTGGATCCTGACCACCTCGGCAAGGATATCCCGATTGATATCGGCCTGATTGGCGATGCAAGCCTCACTATGGATGGGCTGATTGCGGACCTTGCCACGCGCATCAAGAAGCCGCGCAGCCGCACGGCGGTTGCCAAGGAAATCGCGGCGCTGGACAAGGAATGGCTCGCGGCCTGGGCGCATAAGACGGATAGCGATGCCTCCCCGCTCAACCCCTATCGTGTGTTGCGCGATTTGTGGCGGACGGTGGATGTGGACAATACCATCATCACCCATGATGCCGGCAGTCCGCGCGATCAGCTCTCCCCCTTCTGGGTTAGCCGCAAGCCGTTGACCTATCTCGGCTGGGGCAAGACCACGCAGTTGGGCTATGGGCTTGGGCTCGCCATGGGTGCCAAGCTCGCGGCGCCGGACAAGCTCTGCATCAATGTCTGGGGCGATGCGGCGATTGGCTTTACGGGGATGGATTTTGAGACCGCGGTGCGTGAACGCATCCCCATTCTTTCAATCCTGCTCAATAACTTCTCCATGGCGATTGAATTGAAAGTCATGCCGATCAGCACGAAGAAGTACCGCTCCACCGATATCTCCGGCGATTACGCGGCCATGGCGCGCGCCTTTGGGGGCTATGGCGAAAGGGTTGAAAAGATCGCGGACATTATCCCGGCGATTAAGCGCGGCATTGAACAGACCAAGAATGGCACGCCGGCGCTGCTGGAATTCATCACGTCGAAGGAAACGGAAGTATCACGCCAATAGAAGCGGTGAACCGCAGGCCGGGAAGGGATAGGTTATGGCGACAGTAGAAATTCGCGACGTCAAGAAGGCCTTCGGTTCCACGCAAATTCTGCATGGCGTGAGCGTGGATATCGAAGACGGGCAATTCGTTGTGCTAGTCGGGCCTTCCGGCTGCGGCAAATCCACCTTGCTGCGCATGTTGGCAGGGCTTGAGAATATCACGGGCGGTGAGATCTCAATCGGCGACCGGGTGGTGAATAAGGTGCCGCCCAAGGATCGCGATATCGCGATGGTGTTTCAGAACTACGCGCTTTATCCGCACATGACCGTCTATCAGAACATGGCCTTTTCCATGAAGCTGGCCGGCGCGCCCAAGGAAGTCATGGACCAGGAAGTGCAGAAGGCAGCGCGTATTCTGGGCCTTGAGCAATTATTGCATCGCTTCCCGCGCCAGCTTTCGGGTGGCCAGCGCCAGCGTGTCGCGATGGGGCGCGCCATTGTGCGTAACCCGCAAGTGTTCTTGTTTGATGAGCCCTTGTCCAATCTTGATGCCAAGCTTCGCGTGCAGATGCGCTCCGAAATCAAGGATTTGCATCAGCGCCTGAAGGTCACCACGGTTTACGTGACGCATGATCAGATCGAAGCCATGACCATGGCCGATAAGATTGTGGTCATGAACCATGGCCGCATTGAGCAGGCCGGCGCGCCGCTTGAACTTTATGACCGCCCGGCCAATCTTTTCGTTGCCGGCTTCATTGGATCACCAGCGATGAATATGCTCGCTGGCCGAATCAAGGATGGCGCTTTCATTGATGGCGGCGGCACGCATTGGCCCCTGCCGCCCGCCCATGCGGGACGTGAAGGGGCTGAGGTGGTTTATGGCATTCGGCCAGAGCATCTCCGCCTTGATCCGAATGGCATCCAGGCGCGCATCCAGGTCGTGGAGCCCACGGGTTCCGAGACGCAGGTCACCCTGCGCATTGGTGAGATTTCCGTGATGGGCGCCTTCCGTGAAAGGATCGTGGCCAATCACGGGGATGTGCTGGCGATTTCACCCGACCTTCCCCTTGTCCACATCTTCGACAAGGCAAGCGGGCAGCGGATTTAGCTTCGTTTCAACACAACAACAGGGAGTGGAAACATGGCAAATATCATTACACGGCGTAGTATTCTTGGGGCAGGTGTCGGCATGGCCGCACTCGCCGCAGGGGGCGAAGCCTTGGCGCAAGGGCTGGTGCGCGGCGATGCAAGTGTAGCCGCGCCGCGCTTGGCGATTGAAAACGGCGCGACGCTGCGCATCCTGCGCCCGGTG
>CALRPR020000010.1:0-64004 GCA_943370125.1 Allobosea thiooxidans
GGTCAGGACGCACCCGCTTTTCAAGATCAACATAGCTGAACAAGGAACCAGCCACCGCGTCATTGCCACGCATCGCAACCTCGACCAAATGCAACAACAGTGAATCATAAATACGGAAAGCATGCTACGAATTTCAGCAGCCTGCTAGAAAGGCTCCAAGAGCCCCAGCGCCGCCAAGCGCTGACAAAAGGCCAAGCCGCCTTCGCCAAGACTGGCCGGCGTGGCGCCTTCGGCCAATTGCGCAAGCCAGGTGCATTCCGCGGCGTTCAGATTTTCCGCGCCGCCATACCAGCGAAGCGCGCCACCCCCTGCGGGCAGCGGCACCAGATGGTGATGCATGGCGTCCGACAGGCGGAGCTTTGCATCCAGGCCGGGCGGGCGATGCGCGAGGCTTCGCTGCGACAGCGGCAGCCTATCCCGCGTGATCCGATCCATGGCGGCGAGGGCGAGCCGTTCCAGCGCCGCTTCTGATGATAGCGCGGTCAGCGCGGGCGCGAGCCGCGCGGCGATGGCGGCAGTGCCCCCTGCCTCAGCGAGCCGCCAGGAAGGGATGCTGGCGCGTAAGGCTGGGTTTTCTGCCTCTAGGATTTCCAGAAGCTCCCGCAGCATATCGGCGATAGAGGCTTCCAGGAAACCGAGGGTGATATGCAGCGATGGCGCATCGCCTGTCTGCGCTGCCGCTTCATGCATGACACCGCGCGGCAGATAGAGCGCGTCACCAGGATTGAGCGTGAGTGCATGCGGCACCCCGGCAGGGCTTTGCTTATTGGCCCAAGGTGTGGCGCGGCTTGGCAGCGGGAAGGGGATGTCATCCCAAACGCGCCAGGATTTGGCACCCGATACCTGCATCACCAGCACATCATGCGTATCAAAATGCACGCGGAACCCCTGCGCGCCGGGGGGCGTCAGGTAGATATTGGCCTGCACCGGATGCAGGAAAACCTTTTCCAAACCCCGGCATAATTGCGCAAGCGGCGCATGCAATTCGTGGAATTGAGAAACAACCAGGCTGCCCCCCGCATCATGCCGGGCGAGCAGGCGGGGTAAATCAATGCGGCTACCTTCGGTTTGTAGATATTCATCAGGCGGAATGGCCGCGCTGCCTTGTCGCCCACCATCCGCCATGGTGACGCGCGGATGGCGCGCCGCATCGGTGCGCAGAAACGCATCAAGATCGGCGATGGAAAGCAGGCCCGCGTAACGATCGGCCGCCCCACCTGGCAAAAGCCGCCACGCGGAGCCTTCACGCAGCGCGAACACGTGCTCAGGTGCCAAGCCGCCAAAGGCCAAGCGCCAGGCCACTTCGTCAAGGGTTTCGTTCATGCGGCGTTTCAGGTGCCGCGACGCCCGCGGCCAGCTTCATCGCGCGGGTCTGAATCGGTCATGGCCTTGCGCTGCGTGCCGCGCCCATTGCCTTGGCCATCGCCGGGGTCGGCATCGGTCAGGCCTGTGCCCCGCCGCGCGCCGCGGCCATTGCCAGGGCCATCGCCAGGGTCGGCATCAGTCAAGCCCGTGCCGCGCCGTGTGCCGCGACCATTGCCCGGACCATCACCGGGGTCGGCATCGGTCAGGCCCGTGCCGCGCCGAGTTCCACGGCCATTGCCCGGGCCATCACCGGGGTCGGCATCAGTCAAGCCAGTGCCGCGCGCGCGACCACGCCCGCGCCCTGGACCATCGCCGGGATCCGCATCCGTGGCGACGGGAATGGCCGGGGCTTCCTGAAGCGGTTCGGCGGCTGCGCTGCGCGCTGCGCCCAAAAGGGCTGGGGCCGCCGTCAGATGTAAGACCAATAGCCTGCGCCTAAGGGGCCTCTTCTGCGTTTCCGCGGGGGTGATGTCTTTCTCGTTGTGCGGCATAGCCTGGATTTCCCACTAGGTGATAATGAAGATACTACTATCTCCCCGAAGCATCTCAAAGAAAAGTGAATAATCGTTTATCAGGAAGAAAATAATAGGGAATTTCCTTAATTTTTGAAGTGATACGCATATTTTCATTAATTATTTTATCGAAATATCCTACTCAATGTTAATATATTCGGTACCTTGATTTGATCTTTGTCTTGCAAGGGGGCAGATTAGGATGTCTATTCGGCCCACGCACTTAGGCGTTACCGATAACGGAGTAGTCAATGGCCGAAGGCAAGCCAGCTGAGAGGATGTCGTCACTGCCGATTCACGCGCTCAGCGCGGCTCAGTTACCCATGTTTCTCTCAGCGCTGCCCGTTGCCTCTGGAGATTTTCTACGCGCCTCAGGCTTTACTGCCAAGCCTGGCGATATTGCACTTATTCCTGGGGCGGATGGTTTGGTTGGCGCTGTGATCGGCATTGGAAAGGAAGCCTCGCCATGGGATTTTGGCGGGGCGCCCTGGGCGCTACCTGCCGGGAGTTGTTGGCATCTCGTGGGAGATGAAGTTGATCCTTCGCATGCTGTCCTCGGTTGGCATCTGGGCGCCTATCGTTGGTTGCGCCACAAGCAGCCGCAACGCGCGCCGGCAGAATTAGTGCTGCCCGCTGGCACCGAAAATGCGGTGATGATGGCCGAAGCCATTTGTGCGGCGCGAGATTTGATCAACACGCCCGCAGCTGAATTGGGGCCGCAGCAATTGGCAGAAGCCGCTGCCGCGCTTGCTCTGCGCCATGGCGGGCGCGCCGAAATCATTACTGGAGAGACTTTGTCGGAGGGTTTTCCCTGCATGGCCGCGGTTGGCGCGGGCAGCCTGCGTGCGCCCCATTTGGCCGTTCTGCGCTGGGAAGGTGATGCGAATGGCCCGCTGGTCGCGCTCTGCGGCAAGGGCGTTTGTTTTGATACGGGGGGGCTGGACCTGAAGCCTTCAGCCGCCATGCTGCGGATGAAAAAGGATATGGGTGGTGCCGCGGTGATGCTGGCGGTGGCAGAAATGGTCATGCGCGCCAAGCTGCCGCTTCGCCTATTGGTACTGATCGGCGCGGTGGAGAACGCGGTATCCGGTAACGCGATGCGTCCCATGGATGTTTTGCGCTCGCGCAAAGGACTTCGGGTTGAAATCGGCAATACTGACGCTGAAGGAAGGTTGGTATTGTGCGATCTGTTACAATTCGCGGCTGAGCAAAAACCCGCCATGATCTTGGATGCCGCCACGCTGACCGGTGCGGCACGAGTTGCGCTTGGCCCTGATTTACCTGCGCTTTTCAGCAATGACGATGCTATATCAGAAAGGCTTTTGGCGGCTGGCTTGGCCGTGCAGGACCCGCTTTGGCGACTACCGTTACATGATGGATATGATTCCTGGCTTGATAGCCCCTTCGCGGATCTTTCCAATGTATCGCAGAAACCAATGGCTGGCGCGGTCACGGCCGCGCTTTTTCTGCGTCGTTTTGTACCTGAAAATCAACCTTGGGTACATCTTGATGTCTATGCCTGGAATGATTCTGCGCGCCCAGGCAGACCTGAAGGTGGCGAAGCGCAGGCGGCGCGTGCTATTTTCACAATGCTACGTGATTTCAGGAGAGGAATGTGATATGAAAATTTCGTGAAACCGGGTTACGGCAGGAAGCGATGTATAGTCGCTTTGATTGCACAACAAAAAAATACCGATTGAGAAATGGTCTAGGTCAGTTACACGCAAAAGGAAGATTACAATGGCTAACAACAATGGCTCAGAGCACCTGGTCAAGGTCTTACAGGAAACGATCGTGACCCTGGTGCGCCGCGATGCGCATGATCTGTCGTCCCGCCAGCTTGGGGTGATGCTGATCAGTTATCTTTCGGACGGTCCGCATACGGTGCGCGGCTTGGCGGCGAAACTGAATGTTTCCAAGCCCGCCATCACCCGCGCGCTGGATCGTTTGGGTGATCATGATCTGGCGCGTCGCAAGCCAGATCCTTCGGATCGCCGGTCGGTGCTGGTGCAGCGCACCCCCAAGGGCAATGCCTTTATGCGGGAATTGCGCAATACCATCCTGGCGGCCGACCAGCGGGTGAATGAAGCGGCGAAGGCCGAAGGTAACCGCAAGTAATTGCGCAAACGGTGCCGGGCCTGATTGCGCCCGGACCGCCCTTCGCTTGACAGGCCGATGCGGCGCTGCTTTGGCAGTGATCGCGCCGAATGGGCCCTGTCATGACCGATTTTGCCTTTATACTCTCGAAATTACTATGGTTTCCGGCAAGACCGGGCCATTTCGCGCTGCTGATTGGCGCCATAGGGCTTGCCATGATCTGGCGTGGGCGCCGCTTTGGCCGCTGGCTGATCTTGGCATGTCTTGCCTTTTTCTTCCTGTTGATCGCAACCCCTATCAGCCAATTCATTCTTCTGCCCTTGGAAGATCGTTTTCCGCGCCCAGCTGAAGCGCCCGCGCGCGTTGATGGCATTGTGGTGCTGGGTGGTGCGGTGGATCAGAACATCACCGATGCGCGCGGCATCCCCGCCATCAATGGTGCGGCTGAGCGCATGACAGAAACAGTTGCACTCGCGCGACGTTTCCCCAATGCGCGCATTGTCTTCACTGGTGGCCAGGGTTCCTTTGTGTATGGCGGGCTGACGGAAGCCGATGTGGCTCGGCAATTGTTTGAAAGCCTCGGGCTTTCAGGCCCGCGCGTGATCTATGAGGCTGAAGCGCGCAATACGCACGAAAATGCGGTGCTGACGCGGGATTTGGTGCAGCCCAAACCTGGTGAGGTCTGGCTGCTGGTCACCTCGGCCAGCCATATGCCCCGCGCCATGGGGGTATTCCGCAAGGCCGGCTGGCCCGGGATCATTGCCTGGCCAGTGAATTACCGCACCGGGCACAGCTTCGCCGCGATGTATGATGCGCCCTTTCCGGAACGGCTTGGGCAATTCGAATGGGGCTTTCGCGAATGGCTTGGCTTGGTTTCCTACCGCCTGATGGGGCGCACGGATGCGGTTCTGCCGGCGCCATGAGCATTTTCAAGCCAAGCGACTTCGCTTGGCGGCTCGGAAAATGCGATCAAACCAGGATCTAGTGCGTGTCCGGTGAGAGAACGTGAATGGGACGCGCACTAAGATCAGCCTTTTTGCCATCATCGCGCCATGGAATCATGCCATAGCTTCGTGTCATAAAGGGGTGAGAAGCGCGGGAATTCCTGACGAGAAATCGCGACTGACTTGTTCCCGCGCTGATCTTGCGCCCCTGATACAGGAGACACGTCCATGCTTCTTCGCCTTTCAATGATCCTGCTGGCCTTGGGCATCGCAGCCTGTGCGCCACAAACGAACACTTCTGTCGAACGTCAGGCGCTCGGCATTCAGGGCACGGTCTATCGCGGCACGATCATCGCCATGCGCCCTATCACCGTCAGCGGATCACGCAGCGGCATCGGCCCCGCGGCGGGCGCAGTTGGCGGCGGCTTTCTGGGCAGCACCATTGGTGGCGATTGGCGCGCGCGCACGGTGGGTGGCGTGGTTGGGGCGCTCGCGGGCGGCCTTGCCGGCGGTGCCATCGAACAAGGCGCCACGAGCGGTGAGGCGATGGAATTCATCATCCGTCCTGATTCAGGCGGTGAACGCGTGATCACCCAGACCAATGAGCTTGGCCTGCAAGTGGGTGAACGCGTGATGGTCACTGAAACCGATCGTGCGCGCCTTTCGCGTGAGGTACCGGGCACAGCGCCGTCACCGCGCTGAAGCCTATGTTGGCCTAAACCACCAATTTGGGTTTAGGCTTCCCCCCGAAGGCGCAAGCACGCGCCAAGCAGGGGTATTGCCATGGATTTGGTGATCAAGGGCAATTGTATCGTCACGCCGTATTCTATCGGCCCGGCGGAAATCGGCATTGCGGGGGAAAAGATCGTCGCCATTGCCGCGCCGGGTAGCCTGCCCACGCCGCCCGGTGTGCGCGTTGTGGAAGCGGGCGACAGTATTGTGATGCCTGGCGGCATTGACCCGCACACGCATTGCCTTTGGCCCATCCCCGGGCCCAATGGAACCTTGGAACAAACCCAGGGCGCTTCCGTGGTGGGCCGCGCTGCGCTTTATGGCGGCACCACCAGCATTCTGGATTTTGTGCGCTGGACCCATGGCAAAACCATAGAAGGCGCCATCGCCGAACGTGACGCCGCTTGGAAGGCTGATGGATGCCCGTGCGATTACGCCTATCACATCATGGTGGAAGGCGATTTGCCGCCTGATATCCCTGCGCAATTGGGGGAGGCGATTGAAGCCGGCCACGCCACCACGAAAATCTTCACGACTGATATCACGCCTTCCCGCAAGGGCCGCATGGTGGATTTCGGCGATATCTGGGAAGTGTTCCAGGTGCTATCGCGCAAGGGCGGGCTTGGCGTGATCCACGCCGAAGACAATGACATTGTCATGCATATGTACGCCAAGGTCTTCCGCGAAAACCGCGCAGGGTTTGAGAATATGGCGGAGGTCCATAATACGCTTTCGGAAGATCTTTCCTTCCGTCGTGTCATGCGCTTGGCAGAACATGTGCCGGGGACGGCGCTTTATATGATGCATGTCTCCGCCGGCAATGGCGTGCGCGCCATTCGCGATGCACGCGCCAAGGGCCTGCCGATTTATGGCGAATCGCTGCACCAATACATGCTCTATACCAGTGAGGATTATAAGCGCCCGAATGGGCAGATGTATCACACCTACCCATCGCTGAAGTCTCAGGCGGATCAGGATGAGTTGTGGGCCGGCGCGCGGGATGGGTCCATTTCCTGCGTTGCGACCGATGAACTTTGCTGTTCCTTGGCTGTGAAAACGCAAGGCAAACGCGTGGATGACACAACCGGCGGCAATTCCGGCGTGGAGCCTCGTGTGGCGGTCATGTATACGGAAATGGTCGGCAAGCGCGGCTTTACGCTGCGGCAATTCGTGGATGCGGTTTCCACCAATGCGGCGAAGATCATGGGCATGTACCCGCGCAAAGGGGCGATTGCTGCCGGTGCAGATGCGGATATCTGCATCCTTGATCCCAAGCTGAAGCGCATGGTGCGTGCGGAAGCGCTGCATGAAAGCGATTATACGCCCTGGGAAGGGCGCCAGGTGGATGCCTGGCCCGCCATGACCATTCTACGCGGTAAGATCATGGTGGAAAATGATCGTTGGGTGGGTGATGCGGCCGGCGGCAAATGGCTGCCGCGGCGCATTGCGCAGGAAATCCGCACCGCGCCTGCCGTATGAACCCACCCGCGCTGCGCGCCCTGATCGCCGATAGCCTGATCCTTTGGGGCGTGGTTGGGCGCGTGGATATTGCTGATGCGGGCGTAAGAATCACCGCCGGTGATCTGGTGCTGCACGTCGCGCCAGCCCTGCCGGAAGAATCGCCGATGCGTTGGTGGCTGATCAGCGAAACCCGGCGCCGTCCTGCGGCTTCGATGCTCGGCCTGCTGCGCAGCCTGCGTTATGCGCTGAATGCAACCAGCGCTGAACCAGCACGCGCGCGGATTGCGGCGTCATCATGATTCCTGTCTCCGTCATCACCGGCTTTCTCGGCAGCGGCAAGACCACGCTGCTGCGTTCTGTACTGCGCGATCCGGCCTATGCGGGCAGCGCGGTGATTGTGAATGAATGGGGCGATATCGGGCTTGATCATGAATTATTGGAAACCTCAGAAGAAAATCTTCTTGGCCTGGCCAATGGGTGCCTCTGCTGCACCACACGCGGCGATCTGGCGCGCACCCTGATAGATTTGGCGGCACGACGCAGATCGGGTGTCGTGACTTATCATCGCGTGCTGATCGAAACCTCTGGCCTTGCGGACCCTGCGCCTATTTTGCACACGCTTTTAGTGGACCCGACCATTGCGGAGAGCCATCGTGTTGAGGCGGTGGTGACGGTGATGGATGCGCTGCTCGGCGGCGAGACCATTGCGCGCCATCCGGAAGCCGCGCAGCAAGCCATGCTTGCGGATCGGCTGCTGCTCAGCAAAACTGATCTCGCGCCAGATACCTCAGCCCTGGAGGCGCAGCTTGCGGAACTAAACCCTGGCGCGCCGATCTTGCGCGCGGTGCAGGGTGCCATTCCGCCCGATATGCTCTTTGCCTCCGCCGCCCGACCGGAAGCTTTGCGTCATTGGCTGGACGCGACCGCCACGCCCAGCGCGCGCCACAGCGCGCGCCACAGCGCGGGCGTGGAGACAATCTCCATTCTGCGCGAAGACCCCATCCCTGGCGTGGTGCTGCCGCTTTTCCTGGAAGCCTTGGCCGAACATGCCGGCGAGAAATTGCTGCGCGTGAAGGGCATTATCCGCGTCGCGGAAGTGCCGGAAAAACCCGCGGTACTGCATGGCGTGCGCCATGTGCTGCACCCGATCGTATGGCTGGAAGATTGGCCATCGGCGGATCGGCGCTCTCGCCTGGTGCTGATCGGCCAGGGTATTCCGCAATGGTGGCCGGCGCGGCTGCTGGAAGCCTTGGAAGAAGAAGCGCGCGCTTAACCTGCCTTGCGAATGGCCGCCCAGATGCGTTCCGGTGAGGCCGGCATCTCAATATGGGTGATGCCAAGCGGACGCAGCGCATCCACCACGGCATTGATCAGCACGGGCAAAGCGCCAACCGTGCCAGCCTCACCCGCCCCTTTCACGCCAAGCGGATTGGTCTTGGTTGGCACGGGGTTGCTCTTCACCACCATATCCGGGAAATCTGCCGCGCGTGGCATCAAATAATCCATGAAGCTTGCGGTCAAAAGTTGGCCATTGGCGTCGTAGCGAATATCCTCACCGAATACTTGCCCAAGCCCTTGCGCGATGCCGCCATGGATCTGCCCCTTCAGCAGCAGCGGATTGATTACCGTGCCGACATCATCCACCACCGTATAGGCAACGGTCTGCGCTTCGCCCGTTTCAGGGTCTATTTCCACTTCCGCGATATGGCAGCCATTTGGGAAGGTTGCATCACCGGGGCGCCTGATGAGCAAAGCGGAAAGCCCAAGCTCCTCCTGCAACGGCAATTGGCCAGGAATATAGCTGCGGCGCGCGAGGGCTTCGATGCCAATGCCGCGATCCGTCCCCGCAATCCTGAATTGCCCTTCGCTGAATTCAATATCGGCTTCCGCCGCTTCCATGAAATGCGCCGCAATTTTTTTGCCGCGCGCGATAATGCGTTCTGCCGCGCCCACCAAGGCACCGCCCGCCGCCATCATGGAACGAGAGCCAATGGTGCCGCGCCCATGGGTCACAATATCGGTGTCACCATTGATGAAGCGGATGCGTTCGGCCGGAATTCCCAAGCGCTCGGAAGCGATCTGGCGAAACACCGTCTCATGCCCCTGCCCGTGATTATGGCTGCCCATCAGCAAAGTCATGCTGCCGCCTGAATCGAAGCGGATTTCAGCCGCTTCTTCCATTGGCCCACGATGCGGCCCGCCGGCGCTTTCAATGGCATTCGCAATGCCAATCCCGCGCAGCTTGCCGCGCGCTTTTGCCTCCGCACGACGCGCCTCAAAACCCACCCAATCAGCGGCTTTCAGTGCCAGCGCCATATTCTTCGGGAAATCGCCGCTGTCATAAGTGTAATCAAGCCCGGTGCGAAACGGCATCGCTTCCGGCGGGATCAGGTTTTTTTCGCGGAGCGCAATCCGGTCAATGCCCATTTCATCCGCAGCCAGATCAATGATGCGTTCAATGGCATAAATCGCCTCTGGCCGCCCGGCGCCGCGATAGGGTGCTGTCGGCTGCGTATGCGTGAAAATGCAGCGCACTTCGGTGAAGATATGCGGCGTGCGATACACCCCCGCGAGCCCACCGACATTATTGGTGGCCGAAACCGGCCCCTGCCAGGCGAGATAAGCGCCAACATTACACAGCGTATGCACACGAAAACCAAGAAAGGTGCCATCGGCGGCCAGCGCCAATTCTGCCGTTGATACGTTGTCGCGGGCATGGGTGTCAGCCAAAAAACTTTCCGTGCGCGTCGCTGTCCAGCGGACCGGCCGGCCGAGGCGCTTCGCCCCATGCAACGCCAGCACATGTTCCTGAAACGGGCTTTCCTTCATGCCAAAGCCGCCACCGACATCGGGTGAGATGATGCGTAGCTTATTCGTTGGTATCTTCAGCGCGAATTCAGCGATTTCATTGCGCATGACATGCGGCAATTGCGTACCGGTCGTCAGCGTATAGCGTTCTTCCACCGGATCGTAACTCGCCAGCGCATTGCGCGGTTCCATGGGGTTGGCGGAAACGCGTGTAATGCGGAAATCAAAGCGCGTGACATGCGCCGCGCGGGCAAAGGCAGCGTCCACCGCTGCCCTGTCGCCCAGGCGAAACAGCACGCTTTCATTTTCTTGGGCCAAATCGGGCCAAAGTTGCGGCGCTTCAGGCTTGATCGCCTCCGCCACATCCGTCACTGCGGGCAAGGGTTCATATTCAACAATGATCGCTTCCGCCGCATCCTGCGCCGCCGCACGAGATGTTGCGATCACCGCCGCCACCGCATCACCCACATAGCGCACCTGCCCCATCGACAGCATGCGCCAGGGCGTTTGCGCGAGCGGTGATCCATTCCGTTGCAGCCGCGGCGTGATGCAGCGGAGCACGCCAAGTTCTTCGATATCCTCAGGCGTTAAGACCAACAGCACGCCAGGCATCCCGCGCGCCTTGCTGGCATCAAGCCGCGTGATGCGCGCTGAGGCATGGGGGGACCGCAGCATTACCAACTGCGCGGCATCACTGCCGCCCAGATCATCCACATAGCGCCCCTGCCCGCGCAGGAAGCGCATATCCTCAATCCGGCGCACGGGTGCGCCGATGCCGGTTCCTCTCATGGTGGCGGGGATATGGTTCATGGCCTGGACTCTCCTTGAAGTGTAAGCTCATAGGCGTGGGGGCGTTCGTCAATCCCAAGGATTTCTTGACGCGCCGGCAAGCATTCTCCCTAATGAGCCACACGCGCAAACAACCGGGGGTCATCATGCAGCGGCGCCATATATTGCTTGGCTTGACCAGCACGGCTTTGGCGAGCCCCGCTATCGCCCAAGGCGCTTGGCCCAATCGCCCCATACGCATGATCGTACCCTTCACGCCAGGTGCGGCGACGGACGCCATGGCGCGGCTTGCCGCCACCAAGTTGGCCGAAGCGCTGGGCGTGACCGTGGTGGTGGAAAATCGCGCTGGCGCGAATGGTGCGGTTGGTAGCCAGGCCGTGCTGCAAGCGACGGCAGATGGCTATACGCTGCTGGGTTCCGCTTCCATTCACCCCATGACGCGGTATGTGATGAAAAACGCGCCTTATGATCCGGTGCAGGATTTCGTCGCGGTCGCCCGCACGGCGCGTGGTCCCTTGGTGCTGGTGATGAACCCGCGCCTGCCGCAAACCACCATCCCCGCCGTGGTCGAAGCCGCGAAGCGAGATCCCGCAAAATGGTCCTTCGCCACATCCTCACTTGGGGCGGCGGGGCATTTGGGCAGCATTGAATTCAATCGGCTGACCGGCGCGAATATCGAAGTTGTCGGCTATCGCGGTTCCGCCCCGGCGCTTACGGATGTCGCCGCCGGCAATGCGCAGCTCATGTTTGATCCGGTGCTGGCGACGCTGCCCATGGTGCGCGCGGGGCAATTGCGTGGGCTTGGGGTTGCCACCGCCGCGCGCACGCCCTTGGCGCCGGATTTACCCACACTCGCGGAAGCCGGGCTGCCAGGTTTTGAATTCTATTCCTGGTATGGCGTTTGGGCGCCACGTGGCGTGCCGGCGGAAATCCTCCAACGGCTCAATCGCATTCTGGTGGATGGCATGCGCGAAGCCACCACCGCGCAACGCCTGAGCGGGCTTGGCTTTGAACCTGTGGCGGAGACGGTGGAGGAGGCCGAGGCCTTCATCCGCACCGATGTCGCCCGCAATGCCGAATTACTAAGGCTGGCGAATTTCCAGCCGGAGTAAGGGGCGCGCAGCCATATGCCGCTTGCAGCGCGGGCGGCCTCACGCCATTGTGCGGTCGTACTCTCACCGGGCATCACTTCATGAATAGCTTTAATCGCCGGTCTCTTTTGGCGCTGAGCGCGGCACTCGCCGCAAGCCCTGGCGCCCTGCGCGCGCAGCCCGCCTGGCCAGATAGGCCGGTGCGGATCATTTGCGCTTTTCCGCCAGGCTCTACGCCCGACTTCGCGGCACGGGCGATTGCGCCGCATTTGCAGCAGGTGCTGGGTCAACCGGTGATTGTGGAAAACCGCGCTGGCGGCGGTGGGCATATCGGCACGGAAGCCGTGGCGCGCGCGACCGATGGCCATACACTCGGCGTCACCATTGGCGGACCAGGTAGCACGGCGAAAATTCTGAACCCGGCGCTGGGCTATGACCCGGCGACCGATCTGGCGCCGATCAGCCTTCTGGCGCGGCTGCCCTTTGTGCTGGTGGTGCATCCTTCAGTGCCGGCGCGCAACGCTGCCGAGTTTGTCGCCTTCGCCAAGGCCAATCCGGGCAAGATCAGCTATGCCTCCACCGGGCCTGGCACGCTTTCCCATCTGGTGATGGAAGACCTTGCAGCGTCTCAAGGTTTTGAAGCCGTACACGTGCCCTATCGCGCTGTGGGTCAGGCGGTGCTGGATTTAGTGGCAGGGCGCATTCATGCATTTTTTGCCGCAACCGGCGGCGTACTGGGCCAGGTGCGCGAAGGTTCCGTGCGTGCGCTGGCGGTGACGAGTGCGGAGCGCTTCCCTGCCCTGCCCGATGTGCCGACCATGGCGGAAGCCGGCGTGCCTTCAGACCCGGCCGTTGCCTGGATTGGGCTTTTCGCGCCGGCGGGTTTCCCCGCGGACCGCATCGCGCGGCTGGCGGAGGAAACCGGCAAGGCGCTTGCTGTGCCCGATCAGCGCCGCACGCTGGAAACCGCAGGCTTCACCGTGGTGGGGAGTGATACGGAGACTTTCCGCACGCTGCTTGCTTCCGATATTGCGCGCTGGGGCGGGCTGATCCGCCGGCTTGGGTTGAAGCCGGAAAGCTGATTCAAAAAATGCCGGCAGCAAGCCCGGCGGCGAAAGCGGCGCCGAGTTCCTCGCAGCGCGCAAGATCATTCGCGCCGATGACCTTCGGCGCTGCGATGGCTTCGGGAGATTGCGCGCCAGTGATGATGATCAGTGGTTCCGCAATGGGTTTGAGCCGCCAACCCGTGGCGATGCGCGCAATTTGCCGCGCTGCACCGGTGCCATCGGACCCCGCGCAGATCATCGTCGCGTAAGGCCGCCCCTGGATTTGATCCAGCAGCGGATAATAGCAGCGATCAAAAAAATCCTTCATCACGCCTGCCATGCTCGCCAGGTTTTCCGGTGTCGCAAAGATATAGCCATCGGCTGCCAGCAACTCCTCTGGCGCGGCTTCGGCGGCATGCATGCCCGCGACGGCGATATTACTTTCCCCCATGGCGCCTTCAAGCGCTGCTTGCGCCATCTGCCGCGCGCCATCCGTCATGGAATGGTGAATGACGAGAAGTGTCTTCATGCGGATTTAGCGTAAGCACCGCGCCCTTCCGGCAGCAACAACGTGATGGCCCAACATAGCCCGAGCATCACCGCAGCACCCACCAAAGCGCCCATGATGCCCGCCATTTGATAGAGCAAGCCCGACAGCAGCGTGCCGGCAAAGCGCCCGGCGGCATTGGCGGCGTAGTAAAACCCCACATCCTCCGCGGCTTTTTTGGAGCCGGCATAAGCCAGGATCAGATAGGAATGCAGCGAGGAATTCACCGCAAAGGCAAAGCCAAACACCAAAAGCCCCACCACCAGGATCAGATCAGCGCGGCCCACATCAAGCCAAAGTGCGGCCATGAGCGCGGGGGGAATCACCGCAAGGCCAAGGCACCAAAGTCGCGCAGCGGGCACTTCTGCGCTCAGCCCATCGGGGCTGCGCTGGATCAAAGATGGCGCTGCGGCCTGCACCAGGCCGTAGCCAATGGTCCAAATGGCGAGGAAGCCACCCACTGCCGCAAAGCTCCAACCCGAGGAATAAAGAAACACGGGCAGCGCCACCACAAACCAGACATCGCGCGCACCAAACAATAGCACACGCGCGGCGGCGAGTAGATTGACGCCGCGATCCCGCGCCATGAATTCCCGCATGGAACTTGACGCCTTGGCCTTGCCCATCAGCGGCGGGAGGGAGGCCACAACGCCGAGCAGCACCAGCCCAAGCAGCACGGCCATCAACCAAAGCGCCCCCTGAAAGCCCAGCGCTTCCAGCAGCACACCGCCCAGGAAAAACCCCACGCCCTTCATCGCGTTCTTGCTGCCGGTGAACCAGGCCACCCAACGGAACAGGCGGCCAGACGCATCGCCCGCCGTCAGCTTGATCGCGGATTTGGAAGCGGTTTTGGTGATGTCCTTCGCAATGCCGCAAATACCTTGCGCCAGTACTACCCACGCCAACGCCATGGCTGGCACCCAATTGGGCGATAGCGCTGACAGCATCAGGAAACCTGCGATCTGCGCAGCCAACCCTACCGCCAACATGCGCGCAATGCCAAAACGTGTTGCGAGCCAACCGCCGACTAGGTTTGCGCCGATCCCCGCCGCTTCATACAGCAGGAACAGAAACGCCAGCGCGAAAGGCGAATAGCCAAGCTTATGGAAATGCAGCAGCACCAGCATGCGCAAGGCGCCATCGGTCAGCGTAAAACCCCAATAGGCAGCGGTGACGATGGCGTAGTTGCGCATATCAGATGCCGCGCGCTTCCATGATGCAGGCTAGGTCCACCATGCGGCAGGCATAGCCCATTTCATTGTCATACCAGGCATAGATTTTCGCCATGGTGCCATCTGTCACCAAAGTGGATGGCGCATCAATGATGGAACTGCGCGTATCGCACGCATAATCGGCGGATACCAAAGGCAGTTCCTCATAGCCCAGAATACCGGCCAGCGGCCCTTCGGCAGCGGCGCGGAACAGCGCGTTCAGTTCCTCGGCGCTGGTCGCACGCTGCAATTCAAACACGCAATCCGTGAGGGACGCATTCAACACCGGTGCCCGTACCGCATGGCCATTCAGCTTGCCCTTCAATTCGGGATAGATAAGCGCGATTGCCGTCGCACTCCCCGTGGTGGTGGGCTGGAGTGAGAGCATGGCCGAGCGCGCACGACGCAAATCCTTATGCGGCGCATCGGTCACCACATTGGTATTGGTGGGGTCGTGAATCGTGGTGATCTGACCATGCCTGATCCCAATCGCCTCATGCACCACCTTCACCACCGGGGCGAGGCAATTGGTGGTGCAGGATGCGGCAGTGACAATCGGGTGACGTTCGGGATCATACAGCGCATCATTCACGCCAACCACGATATTGAGGACTGAGGCTTCCTTGACCGGTGCAGCAACAATCACGCGCTTCGCCCCGCGATCCAGATGCCCGCGCAAGGTGGCTTCAGTCAGGAATTTGCCGCTGCATTCCAGCACCAGATCAACACCCAAATCTCCCCAGGGAATCGCCGCCGGTGTCGCGTGTTCCGTGAAACCGATGTGCTTGTCACCAATGCGCAAAGCATCCGCGCCATCCGCCGCGATGGGCGCGCGCCAACGGCCCTGCACGCTATCAAAAGTAAGCAAATGCGCCGAGGCTGCCGCACCGCCCTTCACTTCATTCACATGCACAATATCCAGCCGATTGGCGCGGCGCGGATCATCCTCACCCCGTTCTGCGGCACCAAAAGCCGCGCGGAATGCCAGGCGACCAATGCGGCCCATGCCATTAATGCCAACCCTCATGCCCGTACCCCCGTCATCGGATTGCCCAAAGCTTCAACCCGCGCCTGCAGCGCCATGCGATCCAGGGTGGTGAAGGGAAGGCTGATGAAAATCTCCAACCGGCGCTTCAGCGCCGCGTAAAGTTCGTTCAAGAGCGTCGCGCGTTCGGCGCCGCCGCCCGAGAATTTTGCGGGGTCCGGCAGGGGCCAGGCCGCGCTGGTGATGGTGTCGCCAAAATCCGGGCAGCGCTGGCCTTCCAGCGTATCGCAAAGCGCGATGATGAAATCGAAACGCTGCGCATCGGGTGCCGCAAATTCTTCCCAGGATTTGGAGCGCAAAGGCGCCACATCATGCCCAAGCGCCTGAAGTTGCGCGAGCACTTCCGGCAGCGGCCCATCCGGTGCGGGCTCAGAACCCGCGGAATAGGCGCGAAAACGCCCAGCACCGATGCGGTTCAGAATGGCTTCCGCCATGATGGAGCGCGCCGAATTGCGCGTACACAGAAACAGCACCCGCAAGGCGCGTCCAGGCGCGGTGATGGGCGCTGTTGCCCCACCCAGAAACCCGACCAAAGCGGCAAAGGCCGCCGGGGCGTTCGCGTAGAGCATCTGGCGCCCCTGGCGCTGCGGCGTGATCAGCCCAGCGTCTTCCAGCGCGCGTAGATGGAAGGAAAGCGTGGAGGGCGGCACGCCGAGGGCTTCGGCGATTTCGCCTGCGGGCAGGCCCTCAGGCCCCGCCCCCTGCAGGTTCTGGATCAGGGCCAGCCGGGTGGGTTGGCCAAGGGCGGCAAAAGCCGCGGCGGCGGATTCTGTTTCCATGATTCCAAGATAATGGAACTCATGGCCAGTGTGCGTGAATCTTTCATGACAGGGCCAGAACCCTACCAGCCATTCACCCGATCCCAGACGGCAATCACCTCATCCCCGCCATCCACCACGTAGTAACGGTCATGCGCCGCGACGGTCAGGCAGGTGTGGTTCGGCGCTACGCGTACCAGGGCGCCGATGGGGAGTTCCGCGAAGGGCAGCGGGCCATCGCCGCGCACTTCGCCATGTTCCTGATGGGTGCGCGCCACAATCGCCTCCCCGAAACCCCATTTGCCATGACGGTCCAGCATGACCCCAAAGCCAAGATCCTTCGGCGCCGCCTGGGTGCTGCGATCCTTGGAAAGCGCAATCCCCCCCGCATCAATCAGCACCGCATTACGATCCTGCTTGCGTGCGGTGACGGCAGAAAGCACCGTGACCGCGATATCTTCCATGCCATGCGTGCCGATCTGCCCCTGGAACAAATCGCCGAACATATAGACGCCAGCGCGAATATCCGTGATGCCCGCCATGGATTGCCCGTAAAGCGCCGTGGGCGAAGACCCGGCCGAGACAACGCGCGGCGTGATACCCATGCCGCGCAAACGCTCGGCGGCCAGCACGGCGCCGGCGCGCTCCGTTTCCGCCACCTTGCGCATGCCTTCTTCGCTGCGTTCCGCATAGGAATGCCCGGCATGCGTCATGATGCCAGCGCAGCGCGCGCCCAGGCGCTGAGCTATTTCCGCGAGTGCGGCTGAATCCGGCGCTATACCGCCGCGGCCCTCGCCGCAATCAACCTCAATCAATGTCGGCAAAATGCCCGGATGGCCAGCGATGGCGCTGGCGACATCCGGATCATCGGTGATGATCTTCACGTCATTGCCTTGCGCATTGATCGCCGCGATGGCGTCCAGCTTTTGCGGCGTGATGCCCACCGCATAAATCTGATCGCGATAGCCACCACCGGCGAAATAACGCGCCTCGGCGACTGTGCTGACGGTGATCGGCCCGTGATCTGGCGCGGCCAGCGCCGCAACCGCCAGGCTTTTCGCGGTTTTCATGTGTGGGCGGAGTTTCAACCCGGGATGCCGCGCCACAGCTTCCGCCATGCGCGCCAGATTGCGCTTCAGAATGCCGAATTCCAGCACCAGGCAGGGTGTGGGCAGATCATCAAGCTTCATGGCCAGCGCGCTTCCTTATCAATCGGCAGAACAGGTCTTGGCATATGCTTCCAGTCAAAGCGCGTGAGGATTGGGGAAGTAAGGCCGGGGCAATCCACTTCCACAATCTGTTCATGCTTAAAGAATTCATCAAAGCCGCCGCGGAAATGTCCACGAGACTTCACCACTACAGCGCGTGCCTTCCCCACATCCAAGCCGAGATGCTCGAAAAACGCCGGGTCGGCGCATTGTGTGCGAATGGAAATTACCACCACCGTCATACCGCCAATCTGCAAAGCCGCCGTGGCGCCAAGCGTCATGGCCGTGCCGGCGAAAATACCGCGCCGACCCGTCACGCGGCCATCGGAAAGCGCCACCACTTCCGCTTCCGCGCTGAAGGGTTTGCTGAAGGGATCATCCACAGCGACATCACGGTTGAAGCGCGCGGTGAAGCGCGCACCCTTGCCCAGCTTGTGCGCTTCCGCCGCCAAGGCAGGATCATGGATCACACCCACCAGGCAATTCTGCACACCGGCGCGATGGAAGGCTTCCAGAATCCACATGGTATTGCCACGCCCGCCGCCGCCCGGATTATCGGCAACATCAGCGAAAGCCAGCGGCACGGGGCTATGCAGTGCCTTTTGCGTCGCTTCTTCAAGCGCCGTCAGATTGGCGATGAAGCGCCCGCGCCTTTCCCATGCCGCCGCTGCCAGCCGATCCGCCAGCGCTTCGGCGGCTGCCTTGTCTGTCGCGGTGATGATAACCGCCATGCCATTGAAAGGCGTGTCGCCATAAGCAAAGCCGCCCATGACGGAGACATTGGCAATACGTGGATCGGCTGCCGCCCATTCCTGGCCGAGATTGATCACCTCAGCATAGGGCCCCTGCGCGGTCAGCATGGAAACGGTGGGTGCCACAATCGGCAAGCGGCGGAAGGCGCGATGGAAACGCTCACCCGCCAGAAGGCGGCGCATCAGAACAGCACTTTCCGCGCCGCGTTCGCGCATATCCAGATGCGGATTGGTGCGATAGCCGACAAAGGCATCCGTCAGCGCCACCATGCGGTCTGAAACATTCGCGTGCAGATCGTAGGAACACACAAGCGGCACATCGCCCAAGATTTCACGGATAAGCGCCTGCAAACTGCCTTCCGGATCAAGATCAGCGGTCGCAAGCCCCGCGCCATGCAGCACGCAATAAACGCCATCCACGCGGCCTTTCAGCGCGGTCAGGCCTTCGCGCCATTGCCGCATGAAGCCATCAAATGCGTCTTGTTCCACCGGACCATTGGGCTCCGCCATGGCCAGCAGAATGGGGCAGGGTTCCCACGCGCCGCTGGCATCCATCGCCGTGACGAAGCCAGGCATTTCACCAAGCGCCGCCGGGGCGGCGGAACGCGCATCAGTCACAATCGTATCGCCTGCAATCAGGCAACGCGTTTCAAAATCGCGCAATGTCGCCGGCGGTGCGAAGCGGTTGCATTCAATTGAAAAACCCAAAAGGGCAATGCGTGGCCCGGCCATCAGATGGCTACTCCCAAAAGTTCAGCGATGCGCGGTGTAGATTTCAGCCCAGTGCCGGTTAGCACCACCACGGTGGTTTCATCGGCGCGAATGGTGCCGGCTTCGAGCAATTTCACGAAAGCTGCCGCTGCCTGGGCGCAGGTGGGTTCCACGTAAATGCCGGTACGCGCCAAATCCAGCGTGGCGGCGCCGATCTCGGCTTCGCTCAACATCACAGCGCCACCTCGGCTTTCCTGCAAAACGGCCATGACTTCCGGCGTGCGGATGGGCTGCGCGATGGCGGTGCCTTCCGCAATGGTCGGCACTGCTGCAATCGCTGGCTGCTTCAGAAAAGCGCGGGCAATCGGCGCACAATTCTCCGGCTGAGCAGCGAAAATGCGCGGCAGCTTCTTGATCTCACCGGCACGCTGCAATTCCGCAAAACCGATCCCACAGCCCAGCACATTGGACCCCGCGCCGCAGGGCACAATCACATTATCGGGCGCGACAAAACCCAAATCCTCCCACAGCTCATAGGCAAGTGTCTTCGTGCCATGCAGGAAGAAGGGGTGCCAATTATGGCTGGCGTAGAAAACATGAGCGGCTTGGCGCAAAGCCTCATCCGCGCAATCCTGGCGGCTGCCGGGCACCAATTCTATCTCGGCGCCTGAAGCGCGGGATTGCACGGTTTTCGCCGGAGAGGTTGAAGCCGGCACCAGAATCTTGGCACGCATCCCGCCAGCGGCGGCATAGGCGGCCACGGCAGCCCCACCATTGCCGGAGGAATCTTCCAACACATGCGCCACACCCTGCGCGCGCAGCAGGGACAGCATCACCGATGCACCACGATCCTTGAAGGACCCGGTCGGCATGAACCATTCGCATTTTACAAGTGCGGAGGCACCGCCAATCACGCGCGGCACCAGCGGTGAACAGCCTTCCCCCATGGTAATCGGGTCATCTGGCAGGAAGGGCAGCGCTGCGGCGTAGCGCCAAAGCGAACGATCCTTAGCGCGAATCGCCGCGCGCGTAATGCCGGGGAGCGGCGTCAGCATCAGGGGGGCTTGGCCGTCACCACACCAGCGCGGCGTGCCAAGCGGATAGGTGGCCCCGCTGCGGGGGTCCAGATAGGTAACTTCATTCATATCCCTACAGTCGCTTGCCCTGGGCCGCACCGCAAGGGATGCTGAGGGAATGAGCAATGACGCCGAAGCCGTAACCCGCCTGGCCGCCGATCTGGTGGCGATTGATAGCCGTTCCTCGGTCTCTAACCTGCCAGTGGCGGATAGGATCGAAGCCGAATTAGCGGGGTTTGAGATCGAACGCCTGGACTACACAGACCCGCAAGGTGTGGCGAAGCGGGCCCTGGTCGCGCATCGCGGCCCGCGCGGCGGTTATGCGCTGTCCGGCCATATGGATACGGTGCCGGAAACCAGCTGGACCGATCCGCCCTGGACGCCGCGCATCCTGGATGGCGTGCTGCATGGCCTGGGCAGCGTGGATATGAAGGGCCCGGTCGCGGCCTGCATTATCGCCGCGCGTGGCCTGCCCGCCCATGTGCCGGCAACGCTGCTGCTGACGGCGGATGAGGAAACCAGCAAGCAAGGGGCGCGCATCATCGCCGCGCAATCGAAGCTTGCCGCATCGCTTGGCTTGCAGGGGATTGTGGTGGCGGAACCAACGGCGCTGGCGCCGGTGCGTGGGCATCGCAGCCATATCGAATACACGGCCATTGCGCGCGGCGTGCAGGCGCATTCTTCAACCGGCAAAGGGCTGAACGCGAACTGGGCGCTGATTCCCTTCATGGTGGAAATGAAAGCCATTTACGAAAAGCTGCGCTTCGACCCTACTTATCATGATGCGGCTTATGACCCGCCCTTTTCTGATTTCAATATGGTGATTGATAATCACGGCACGGCGGTGAATGTGACGGTGGCGCAGGCGACGGTGCGGATCAAATTCCGCCGCAGCCGGCGCATTGACGTCAGCGGCATTGAAGCCGCGGTACGCGAAGCGGCAGACCGCGCGGGGGTGGAACTGACCGAAAGGCGCGAAGGCACACCGCCGGAATTGCCGGTGGATCATCCGCTGATCAGGCTAGCGGAAGGCATCACCGGCAAGCCCGCCGCTACCGCGCCTTACGGCACGGATGCCAGCGAATTGCAGGATATCGCGCCCTGTGTGATTTTAGGCCCCGGCACCATCGCCACCGCCCATACGCCGCGCGAATGCGTGGCCTTGGCCGATCTGGCGGCGGCGGTACCGATCTTCCGGCGGATTCTTTCTGCCGGCGCTTCGTGAAGGAAGATGATCCATGTTGCGCAGCATTCTTCTGGCCCTGGATGACACGGAAGGCGCGATCGCCGCGCGCGATTACGCCCTCGCGCTCGCGCGCCATACCGGCGCTGCACTAACGGCCGCTGTCATTCTGGATCGCCGTGATTTGACGGATGCGCATGAAGCCGTGCCCCCCGGCGCCGCGGCCTTCAAGGAAAGGCGCAATGCGGCGCTTTTGCGTCAGGCGCAGGAAGCCGGAGCCGCAGCAGTGGCCGGGCTGCGTGACGCCGCAGATGGGCTGCCCTTCACCGTTCAGGAATTGGCCGCAGCCCCTGCGCCCGCCTTGCTTGCGGCGGCTGGCGCGCATGATTTGTTGATCGTGGGCCGCGATTCCTCGCTTGGGCGCGAAGCGGCAGAGGATGGTCTGGCACCGGTGATAGAAGCGCTGCTGCATGACCGCACCCGCCCCTTGCTGGTGGTCCCGCCTGGCGCGCGCTTTGACCCGGCGGCGAGCGCGCTGGTCGCTTATGATGGCTCACCAGGTGCTATGCGCGCCGTGCAGCTTTTTGCACTGCTGGGCCTTGGGCGCTGCGGCGCCACCGTGTTGAGTGTCGCTGAGGATGAGGACAAAGCCGCGGCACTTGCGGGCACGGCCGCGGGTTTTCTGCAGCGCCATGATGTGCCGGCAAAGGCACTACCCGTTATTGGCACCCATCCGGTGGAGGCGCTTTTGGCGGAAGCCGCCGCCATGCCCGCCGGTATGCTGGTGATGGGCGCCTATGAACATACGGGGCTGCGCGCCCTATTCACCGGTTCCGCGACTAAGCATCTGCTGCGTCGCGCGCCCTGCGCGATTTTCGCGGCGCATTAGTTGCCCTGTAGTTCCTCAGGTAGCGCGCAAAGCCGCTGCCTGACCAGCCAAGCAGAAAAGCGCGGATTGGCGGTCAGGATGGCGAAGGGAATGACGCCGAGCAGGCTAATCAGCACCGGTGCCGCAATCAGCAGTGCGGTGAAGGACACCGCCGCGAAAACAAAGGTCAGCGCCAATCCTGCCAGCGTCGGCGCCCAGAATTGGTTGAGCGCATCGGCAAAACTGATACCGCGTTCGCTACGATTTTGCGGCGCCCAGCCCATGCGCATACCAAAAGGTAGCACCAGCAGAAACAGGCATTGGCTCATGAGCCGCGCGGGTTCCATGAAGGCGGTAAAGACCATTTCGGCTAAAGCACCGCGCAGGAATTGCGCCCGCCCGCCATAGCGTGCGGCAAGGTCGGGCTTCAGCAGAACCTCGGCATAGCCGGCAAGCTTCGCCGCGTAAAGGCAGCACCAGCCGGCAAAAAGCAGCGCGAGCAAGGCGCCAATCGGCGTGGTATCGCCCCCTCCGCCAAGGCCATTCCAGGCGGCCAGCAACAGGATCGCGACATAAAAAGGTGCGCTCAGGAACAATAAAATCGCCTGAATCAATTGCCAGCGCGCCATGGGTGTCAGGCCCGGCAGGCGGAGCAGCGCCAAATACTGCATATTGCCCGCGGCCCAACGCAGATCGCGCGTGATGAAATCACTATAGCTTGGGGGGTTGCCTTCGCTACTGCCCGCATCATCCGGCAGCACGCGCACCTTCCAGCCAGCAGCATGCAGCCGCGTTGCCTCTACCTGGTCGTGCGAGAGGATATGCGACCCATCAGGCAGGGTTTCCAACCGCGCATGGGTGCGAAAAGGCGGGATGCGGATGACGGCGTTATGGCCCCAATAAGGTCCTTCATCACCCTGCCACCAGGCTTGCCCAGTGGCCCAGCTCCGCATGCCGTGGCGCATGCCGAATTGAAACAGCCGAGGAAACCCCGCCGTGCTTGGTCTGCCATGAATAAGCTGCTGCAAAATCGCCAGCTTCGGGTCTGCCTCCATGCAAGCCACAAGACGCAGCACGGCATCCGCAGTCATTTCCGAATCCGCATCCAGGCACAGCATGAATTCATGCCCATCCGCATGATGGTCCAGAAACTCCATCACATTGCCAGACTTGAAGCCGGTATTTTGCGCGCGGCGCCGGTAATGGATCGTAATGGGTTGCACAGTGGCGAAGGCGCGACAGGCGGCTTCCTCGGCCACGGCTTCGGCGCCTTCTGGCGTATCCGACAGGAACCAGAGCGAAAACCGCTCCGCCGCGCCGGCCTCCGCCAAGCCTGAAAGCAAGCGCGCGAGCGGCGGCAGCACCAGCGCCATGTCTTCGCGCCGGATACAGATGGCGATGGCTGTGCGGGCTTGCGGCAAGCCAGGCTGCGCGGCGGCAAGCGCGGGCAGCATGGCGGCCACGGGGTCGCGCGCCAACAGCAGAATGCCAAGCCCAATCAGCGCATTGCCCGCCGAAAGCGCCACCCAGGGCAAAGTGCCCGCGATGCAGATCAGGATCAGGATTTCAGGCAACGTCCAGCCGCCTGGTGCCAGCACCGCCCAGGCAAGCCAGAACAACCCGCCCATGATGGCGAACACCAAACACAAAAACAGAATTCGATGAAGACGCATGGCTGCCCGTGGCGAAGCTTTCCCGATGCTATCGCATGATCCATTTCGCCGGGCCACTCAATAGGGGTGGTGGGAGCGAAAAACCTACCACGCCACTCGGTAAGCTTGGCAGCGCGGTCACTAAAACAACGCGATTCCGCGCAAGGCCTGGGCAAAGGCAAAACCAGTGAAGGCCAGCCAAAGAACCGCACCAAGCTGAACCAGCGGGGCCGCCTTCAAGCGGGGAATGGCGGCAAGCATCAGGGCTAGAAGCGGCAAGCCCTGCATGGCGTGGATGCCGATGAAATGCGCCACCCGCAAATCCCCCCCATGCGCGGCCCAGAAGAAAGGCGGCCAGGGCCCGGGGGCACCCGCGCCCCCGACATAGGGCGATGCGAGAACGGAAATCGTGCCGCCCGTAATGGCACCAGTCACGCCGCTGATCACCAAGCCAAGCCCGATGGCTTGGCGCATCGCGCTGGATAGCTCCGCCCTGCCGGAACATAGCACCAACACCCCAAGCCAGGCGGCAAGGACGCATAGTGCCACGGCGCCAAGCCCCATGACACTATATCCGATACTCCCGATGATATCCGTGGCGAAATGCGAAGGCAGGGCGAAGGCCGAACGCAGGCTGATCCAGCCCGCTTCATAACTGCCAGAGATAATCGTGCCCCAAATGATGATCCGCGCCGCCCGCTGTCTGACAGCCTCGGGGGCCAGGGCCGCAAAGCACCACGCCATGGTCCAAAACCATACCAACAAGGAAGCGGTGAATTTCGCCGGTTTGACCCAAACGGAAAGCCCCCCAATTTGGCGGCTATCCATGGCTATGGCGAAAAGGCAAAGCGCCAGCACCCAGCCCATCACCCAGCCAGCACGGACAAGGGCTGGTTCTGGTCGGCCAAGCTGGCCAAGGGTTGCCATCAGGTTTTTCATGGTGTGATCCGGCGCGCAAAGCCGCGCGCCCCGAGCAGAAAAAAGACGAGAAGCCCAATCGGCCCAGCCAGGAATGTCAGCGGCAGGGCCGGGTAAAGCCGCCAAAGGGGCCTGCCTTCCGCCGTCGCCCGGCGGCACATCCAGGCGCCAATAAACAGGTCAAACGCCAAGTAATGGACCCATCCAGCGAGCAGCAGGCCCTTATTGCTGAATAGGCTTGCCACCTCATCAAGGCTGCCAAACCCGCCCGATGCATCAGGTGCGTGGATGGCCATGAGGCCAAGGTAAAGGCCAGCCAGCGCAATCGGCAGCGCGAGACCGGCAAGCCACCAATGCGCCCAATATCGGCGCGGAAACAGCAGCAGCGCCCCCCAACCCAGAACCGCGGCGGAATTAGCGGCGGAGAACACGGTTTCGAGCATGCTGCCCCCAATAAACTGACCGATGGAAAGTTATCGCTTTAACTTACCATTGTCAAGTTTGGTTTTTCGCCCCATAACTTCCCCCATGCCGCCCAAGCAAAAACCAGTGGGACGCCACCATCACGGGGATTTGCGCCGCGCCCTGCTGGATGCGGTGGCCGAGATCACTCAGCGCGCCGGGCCGGAAGCGGTGAAGCTGCGCGAATTGGCAAGGCGGATTGGCGTGTCCCATGCGGCGCTGACACCGCATTTCGGCGATTTGCGCGGCTTGCTGACCGCCTTCGCCTCCGAAGCCTTTGAAAGGCTAACCCAGAGCATGGAATCGGAAATAGCGGGCGCACCGAATGCGCCGCTGCGCGCATCAGGGCGCGGCTATATCCGCTTCGCCATGACCAATCCGGGGCATTTCCGCACCATGTTTCGGACGGACCATCTGGACATATCCAACCCTGGCCTGGCCAGGGCGGGTGAGGCGGCATTCGGTGTGCTGCGGCGCGCCATGTGCGCCGAATACCCAGAATTGGATGGCGAGGCCTTGGCGGACCGCCTCGCCCTCGCTTGGTCGGCGGTCCATGGCTACGCTATGCTACGCGTTGAAGGCGGCGCTGGCGACGAGCTTTGGCGCGCAGACGACAGGGTGGCTGCAGCAGAACCGATGCTGGAGCTTTTGTCGGCCGCGCTGGCGCCAGGTTCCGCCAAGTGACTACACTTGGTGGCTCGGAAAATGCGACAAAACGAACATTCAGGCCGCGCCCAGTGAAGAAATTCGCTAGAGCAGATCACGTTCAGATGGAATCATCTGAACGTGTCAAGATGCTCGAAAAACAACGATGTAGAGCGGGTTGCGTGAACCCATGTGAACGCAACACGCTCTAATCTATCTGCGCCCCTGAAGCGCGCACCACCGGGGCCCAGATTTCAACCTCTCGCCGCATGAAGGCGTCGTATTCCGCCGGGCCAAGCGGCCAGGGTTCCGCGCCGTAATCGCGCACGCGTTGGGCGATGGCGGGATCATTGAGCGCGGCGACAATCTCTGCCCCCAGCCTTTCGCGAATGGCCGCCGGCACACCGGCTGGGGCGGTGATGCCATACCAGGAAGCGACATCGAAATTCGGTACGCCCTGTTCTTCCAGGCTTGGCACTTCCGGCATGGTGCTGGAACGCTTTGCGGTCGAAACGCCAAGCGCCTTCAACAACCCACCCAAAACCTGCTGGCGCGATGCCGGCGCGTTATCAATCGCGAATAGCGTTTCGCCATTCATCACCGCCGCCATGGAAGGCGCGGTGCCGCGATAGGGCACATGCGTCACCTCAAACCCCATGCGCATGCCAAACAGCAGGCCCGAAAGATGCGAAGACGTACCCGACCCGGCCGAGGAAAAATTCGCCCGCGCCGGATTGGCTTTGCAGAAGGCGACCAATTCCGCGACGGATTTGATTGGGCTATCGCCCTTGATGATCAGCACATTCGGCATGGCGGCAATGCGCGCCACCCCCGGCAAATCCCTGATCGGATCAAAGGAAAGCCGCCGATAGAGCGTCGGCCCAATCCCGTGTGAGGCAATGTGATTGACGTAATAGGTATAGCCATCCGGCGCCGCACGTGCGGTGACTTCCGCCCCCACCATGCCACCCGCCCCTGGGCGTGGGTCTATGATCATCGGCTGTCCGAGCCTTTCGCGCAGCCGGTTTTCCATCATGCGGAGAAAAATATCGGAAACGCCGCCCGCGGCGCCGCCAATCACGAAGCGCAAGGGCTTGTCCGGCCAGGTGCCCTGCGCCTTCACCGCCGGTGCCGCCAAAAGCACCGCCCCAGCCGCAATCATGCTTCTGCGCGTGATCATGATTTATCCCCCCTTGTTACGCTTGGTTTGACCCAAGCCTAACATGAAAGCCCCGGCTGGGAAGGGAAATCACGCAGCCGGCAGTAGCACCATGAAGCGCGCACCGGTCACGGCGCCGCTGGCATCCCGGATATTCTCCGCCGATATGCGACCGCGCAGGCCTTCCACGATCTGCCGACTGATGGAAAGCCCAAGGCCGGAATGCTGGCCGAAGCGTTCCCCGCTCGGGCGTTCGGAATAGAAACGCTCAAAAATACTTTCAAGCTTATGTTCGGGAATGCCGGGGCCTTGGTCTTCCACCACAACCTCGATCATCGCGCCGGCATGGCGCGCGCTGACCTTCACCATGCCATGCGACGGGCTGAAGGAAAGCGCATTGCCGAGCAGGTTACGGAAAACCTGCACAACGCGCCCTTCCACACCGCGCACCACAAGCGGCCCGTCTTCGGCTTCCAGCAGCACCGCCGGGTCATCATCATCGCGCGTTGCGGCGTGCAGCTCAGAAAGCGCGGATAGGATGGGCGCGATATCCACGGGCGTTGAGATGGTGCGCGATAATTCCGCATCCACGCGCGATGAATCGCTTATATCGCCAATCAACCGATCCATGCGCACCGCATCATCGGCAATGATCGCGAGCAAACGGTTACGGCTTGCCGGGTCTTCCACACGGCGCAGCGTTTCAATGGCGCTCCGCACACTCGTCAACGGATTGCGCAATTCATGCGCCACATCGGCGGCAAAGCGTTCATTGGCGTCAATGCGTGCCCAAAGCGCTCGAGCGGAATTTTGCAAATCCCGCGCTAGCACACCGATTTCATCATTGCGCTTCAGCAGCGCATCCGGCACGGATTGCGCGCGGCCTTCACCTTCCCGGATGCGTTGCGTGGCGCGCGCCAGGTCAAGCATTGGTGTGGCGATGGTGCGGGACAGATAAAGCGAAAGTGCCACCGTCAGGATCAACGCGGTCGCGAAAAGCAGCAGCACGGAAGCGCGAATTTCAAAGAGCCGCCGATCCACTTCGCGCGCTTCGCGTGTCAGCAGCACAATACCGACACTTTGCGTGCCGCGCCGCGCGGGTTCCGCGACACTCACCAACAAGCGGCCATCGGCGCTGCGGCGGATATAGGGGGTGACGCTGCCTTCCAGCGCCATGCGCAATTCTTCCCGCCGATCGGGGCCAAGATCGGGCTGCCAATCGAAATCCGGCGCATCGGGCGCGCTATCCACCACCATCCCCGGGCCGCCGCGCCCGCGCAGCAGGGCTGGGAAAAGGCCGACCATCCTTTCGTAAATGCCGGCCACGGTGGAGGTCAGCGCGCCGCGCGGTTCCGGCGGCGGCAAGGGTTCGGCAATCACCGCGCCGCCAACACCATCGCGGATGCGGCTATCGGCGACCAGCAGGCCGGCCGTATCCAACAACCGCGCCTGGGTATTGGGCGAAGGGTCCACCAGGCGCCGCAGCAAGGGCCGCGCCGCTTCCAATTGCAGCACATAGCGTTCGCCTTCCGGCCGCACCGCGGCTTCGGCGATGGCACCGGCATAGATGCGCGCCTGGGTGCGCATGGCCTCAACCTCCGCGCCCAAAAGCGCGTTCTGATATTGGTCGAGGTAAAGCAGGGAAGCCGCAAGCAAGGCCGGCGGCAGCGCATTCAGCAGCAGAATGCGCCGCAGCAGCGGGGAAAAGCCGCGCTTTGCCTGTTCCGGCGGAGCCTCAGCTTCCAAAAGGCGATCGAGCGGCGGGGAGGTATCGGGCACGCGGGCTCCTTAACGCGGAAAGCGCGTCAGGGAAATCGCGCTGTGCGGTTCAGCCCCGGCGAATGGGCGGCACGCTGCCCCCTCCCTGAGGCGGCGGCGGCGCGCCCCAACCCCCGGAAGGCGGCGGAGGAGGTCCTTGCGGCTGCCATCCCCCCGGCGCTTGCTGCGGATAGGGCGGTTGATAGCCCCCGCCATAGCCTCCGGGTGGCAGGTCTGGCGCCAGCGGGTCAGGGCCGAAGCGATTATAGCCAGGCGTCCCGCGCAGAAAGCCTGCGACGATGAAGGCCCAGAGCCAGCCGATCAGCGGGATGAAGGAGACCAAAACCCACCAGCCGGATTTGTCGCGGTCATGCCAGCGTTTGGCCTGTCCGGCCAGGGCAACCCAAAGCCCAACCAGCCCAGCGATGATGGAAAACGGCCCCATGCCGACATCGCCCATGCCTGATTTATCCGGCAGGGCGTTCCGGGCGCCGAAGAACTGCGCATCCAGCGCGCTGGCCGCAATGTTGATGCCAATCGGGATCAGAAAATAGAAAATCCACCAGGTCTTGCGGCTGATGCGGCCATTGAAGCTGAACCATTGTGCCAGGGTCATGGGCCTTCCTCTCCAGTCTTAAGCTGCAAGACTATCGCGTATGGGGCCCGAAGGAAATCTCACCCTCCCAACAACAACCCCGGCAAAGCCGCCATATCCGCAAAAGGCTCCGCCCCATGCGCCGCCAGCACCGCAGCCGGGCTTTCATGGCAGAAGCCCATCACGCGGCAGCCAGCCGCTCGCCCCGCGCGCACGCCGGGCACGCTATCTTCAATCACCACGCAATCCTGCGGCGCCGCGCCACAAGCGGCGGCAGCGGCCAGGTACATATCCGGCCAAGGTTTTGGGCGCGGCACATCCTCATAGGAAAACACCCGCCCGGCGAATATCTGCGCCAACCCCAGGCTCCGCATCTTCGCGGCCAATTCAAAGCGCGCGGAATTGGAAGCTACCGCCACCGCCACACCCGCCGCAGCAAAGGCGCGCACCGCTTCGACCGCACCCGGTATGGCCAGCGTTTCTTCCGACATGCGCCGCGCGATCAGGGTCGAGATTTCCTGCCCCCATTCGGGCGGCAGCAGCCCAACGCGCGCTTCAATGCGGGGCAACATATCGGGCAGCGCCATACCTAAAAATGTCTCCCGCGCTTCGGCTGCCGTCATGGGCCAGCCGCGCAGAGTCATTTCCTCGGCGACGATGCTATTCACCACCAATTCGGTATCGGCCAAGACGCCATCGCAATCAAACAGGATGGCCGCGGGGCGCTTCATGCCTCGGCTTTGGCGCGCGCAGGGGCCTCAACGCGCAGCTTCTCATGCGGGCAATCGCGATGCTGCTTCGGGCATTGTCGCCCGCCGGCGAAGGAACAGAGGCTGCGCCCGGATTGCAGCGCACCCCGCACGAGCCCTGCCAAGGATGCGATGAAAGCCGGATCGCTATTCTGCGCCGGTACGCGGAAATAGCCGGGGATGCCAAGATGCTCGGCTTCTTCCCGGTATTCCACATCCAATTCCACCAGAGTTTCGGAATGCTCCGACACAAAGGCGATGGGGCAGATCAGGATCGCGGTTTTTTCTTTCGCCGCGCGTTCAATCTCGCCTTCCGTGGAAGGGCCAATCCAGACTTGAGGTGTCACGCGGGACTGGTAGCAGACAATGTGATCAAGCTCCGGCATCGCCAATTCAGCGACTACCGCGGCAACGGTTTGCTCGACCTGCCATTGATAGGGATCGCCGGACTTCACAATGGATTCTGGCAGGCCATGGGCAGAAAACAGCACGCGCAGCGGGACTTCTGGCGGCAATTCCGCGCGCGCCTTGGCATAGGCTTCACGCACCAGCCGCGCGGTCGCTGCCGCAAAACCCTGATCCGAATGCCAGCAACACAGTGCCGTGGTCGGCACATCCATCCCGATGTTGCGCGTGGCATCCTGCCAGGCAACCAGGCTTGATCCCGTGGTGGTGGTAGAGAATTGCGGATAAAGCGGCACCAGCAAAATACGATCAGGCGCCCACTCCTTCACGGCGCGGGCGCATTCATCACTCATCGGATGCCAATAGCGCATGGCCACAAAGCAGCGCGTTTCCGTGCCCTGTTCATTGGCCAAGGCGGCTTCAAGGCTGCTCGCCTGTTCTTCCGTCAGTTCCCGCAGCGGTGAACGGCCACCCAGCACCGCGTAGTTTTCCTGCGCCGGCTTGGTGCGGCGCCAGGCGATCAGCCGGCCAAGCCAGGGGCGGATGAAACCCGGCACGCGCAAAATGGCGGGGTCCGTGAATAGATTGACCAGGAATGGCCGCACGCTTTCCGGCGCATCGGGTCCGCCGAGGTTGAACAGCACAATAGCCAGGCGCTGGCGGCGCGGCGATGCGGGCATCATCTGATCCATATGCCCGCACATGACATGCGCGGGCTGGCGGTCAAGGGTTCAAAGCGGCCTGGGGAGCGTTTTTTCGCCCCCAGGCGCGGGATTCAGGCATTTCCTTGGGCAGGGGCGGCGGCCACCTGCTGCTGCGCGCGGCGATTCTGCCAAAGGGCGACGAAATCAATCGGCGCCAGCAGCACGGGCGGGAAGCCTCCATCACGTGTCACATCGGCCAGGATATTGCGCGCGAAGGGGAACAACAGGCGAGGGCATTCCACCAGCAGCACAGGTTCCAGCATCTCGGGCGCGATGCCATTCACGGTGAAAATGCCGCAATAGACCAATTCGGCGATGAAGGCCGTGGTCTCACCGCCCAGCTTCGCCTCACAGCGGATTTGCAGCGTGACCTCAAAATTCTCCTGGCCTTCCTGTAGGCGGCGGGCCTGGACATCAAGGGCAATGTCAACCTTGGGCGCTTCGCGCAGATTAATGAAAATCTGCGGCGCGCCCGGCACTTCGAAGGACAGATCCTTGGTGTATTGCAGATTGAGCGTGATGGGGCTGGGCGCCATCTGCCCGGGGCCATTCACGGGCTGGGCAGCGGATTGTTCGGACATGACAAAGCCTTTCGAAACGGGGGCGGCCCGGGCCGCTTATTTGGCCGGGGCGGTAGCACGCGGGCGGCAGGGCGGCAAACCAGCCCTGCTTACCTTCCCCCAGCCCCGCCGGGTTCAAAAAACTGCGGATGGTTGAACTGGAACATGCGCGCATTCAGCGGCATCCCAGTTTCAACCTGCGTCAGGGTCACGCGGGTTTCGCGCCCCTGGGCATCCAGCACCGCCCATTGGCGCAATTCCAGGGGTTCTGGCTGGAAAACCAGGGTGAGCGAGCCCTCTCGCGCGTCATTGGTGCGGAACAGGGTAATGCGCAGGAACCCGCCATCGCGCTGGATTCGACTGATGGTGACATCCCCGGAAAGCCGGATTTCCGGGCGCAGCAGCATCCCAAGCGGTGTGGCGCTGGTGGGCAGCGTGGTCGGCGCCTTCAATTCCCGGTCATAGAGCAGGAATTGGTTGCCATCCGCCACCAGCAGCAGCGGTTCCGGCGGGTCATAATCAAAGCGCATCCGCCCCGGGCGGGAGATATAGGCCCAGCCCTGCGCGGAAGCGCCATTCTGCGCGATTTGCAGAAACCGCGCGCGCAGCGTGGTCAGCTGGTTCAAATAGGCTTCCACGGCTGCGATATCGCGTCGGTCACGGTCGGAAAGCGCAGCCGCCCTGGGCTGCGCCAGGGCAGGGAGCGGCAGCAAAAGCGGGGCGGCAAGCAGGGCGCGGCGGAACATGGCCCTCATGTGGACCGCCTGGGCGCGGAGGGGAAGGCCCCCGACGCTTGCCTGATCCATGGGGGGCGTTAGCTTGCCCCCGCGCCAGAAGGGGTAGGCCATGACACAACGCGATGATGTGAACCGCAGCGGCACGGCATTGCGCGCTGAGATTTTCGGCGCGGGTGAAGCGGCGCTCGCTAATGGCGCCTTTGGATTTGGCGATCTGATGGCCGAACTAGTCTATGGGAATATCTGGAACCGCCCCGGCCTGTCCCGCCAGGACCGCATGGCGGTGACGCTGGCGGTGCTTTGTTCCGTGCAAAACCAGGCGCAGTTGCGCCGCCACGTTGCCGCCGCGCTGAAGCTTGGCCTGACGCCCCGCGCCATTGTGGAAATCCTGATCCAGATCGGCATTTATCGCGGCTTCGCGGCATCGGAAACCGCACTGGAAACGGCGTTGGCAGTCTTTGCTGAGCACGGCATCACGCTTGAAGCCGATGCGCCGCGTACCGATTCGCTGGAAGTGCTGATGGAACGCGGGCGGGATTTGCAAGGCGCGCTGCATGCGGAACGCCGGCATGAAGGCCATGCTTCGCCGGATAATCCCGCCACAGGCAGCATTTATCCGCTGGTGGTGCAATATTGCTATGGCGAAATCTGGGACCGCCCAGGGCTTGATCGGCGGTTGCGCGCGCTATGCGCCGTGGCGTCCTTCGCGGCCTTGGATCATGATATTTTGTTGCGCAAATTCATTCTCTCCGCGCTCAATATCGGTGCCAGCAGGGGTGACATCATTGAAGCGCTGATCCAGGGCGGGCCCTATAATGGCTTTGCCTTCATGCTGAAGGCGCTGAATATCGCGCAGGAAGCTTTCGCCACGCTGGATAAGGTGTGAAGCCAGGCATGACTAAGACAAGGCTTTATCTGGCATTGCTGCTGACCGTGCTGCTTGCGGCCTGCGCCGTCGCGCCGCCGGCGCCACGGGAGGCGCCGCTATCCTACCCGCCACTCGCGCGCGAAAGAATGCTCCGCATCGCCATCGCGGAATGGGAAGAATGGGGGCGGCAGGTTTCAGACCGGCAGCCGGGGCCAGCGCAGGAATCGGACCCTGCAGGCTTTCCGCGCCTGCAAGCCTATTGGCAGGTGGTGCCGGAAGGGCGCGAGATCATCACGCGCAATCGCGCGCTATTTCGGGCGGGGTATGAAGGGCAATGGCAGCAGGATGCCTGGTCCGCCGCCTTCATTTCCTTCGTGATGCAAACAGCCGGGATTGATGCGCGGGAATTCCGGCCCTCTGCCGCGCATGGCACCAGCATTGATGGCATGGTCACCGATGCGCGGGAATTTCCGCATCAGGCACCCTTCATTCCGCATCGGGTGCGGGACCGCGTTGCCGCGCCGGGGGATTTGCTCTGCGCCGATCGTTCCAGCCGGCCCTTAGCCAATTGGCAGGACCGCGCCGGGGATCAGGGGCGGTTTCGGCCCATGCATTGCGATATTGTCATCCGCAACCACCACGGCATGGTTGAAGCCATTGGCGGGAATATCCGCGATGCGGTGACGCTGGCGCGCTTCCCGACCGATCGGCGCGGCATTTTGCTGCCCGCCCCCCCTGGCGCGCCGCAATGGTTCGCCATATTCGAAAACCGGCTGGGGCGGCTGCCGCCCTGGACCGCCCTGCCCAACCCGGAGGCTTCCCGCCCGTGACCGATCTCTTTTCCCCCCTGACGCTGCGCGGCGTCACTTTTTCCAATCGCATCGGCGTGGCGCCCATGTGCCAGTATTCCTGCCATGATGATGGCATCCCAACCGAATGGCATTTGGTGCATCTGGGCGCGCGTGCCGCCGGGGGCGCTGGCATGGTGATGGTGGAAGCCACCGCCGTGACCGCGGAAGGGCGGATCAGCCCCGGCGATGTCGGCATTTGGTCCGACGCGCATCTGCCAAGCCATGCGCAATTGGCATCTGCGCTTGCGGCACTTGGCACGGTGCCCGCCATTCAATTGGCCCATGCCGGGCGCAAGGCATCCCGCAAGCAGGCCTGGCTGCCAGGCCCGGCGGATCCCTCCTGGGAAACACTTGGCCCCTCGGCTGAGGCCTTTGGTGATTTCATGCCGCCGCGCGCCATGACGGAAGCGGATATTTCTGCCACCATCGAAGCCTTCGTCGCCGCGACCAAGCGTTCCATTAAAGCAGGTTATCGGCTGATCGAATTGCATGCCGCGCATGGCTATTTGCTGCATCAATTCCTGAGCCCGCTGACCAATAAGCGCAATGACCGTTGGGGTGGGGATTTCGAAGGCCGCGCGCGCCTGCCGCTTGAAATCGCCGCCGCCATGCGCGCCGCCATGCCATCCGATGCCGTGCTGGGTGTGCGTGTTTCGCACACGGATTGGGTCGCGGGTGGCTGGACCACCGAAGAAACCGTGGAACTGTCGCGCCGCTTCAAGGCGATTGGCGTGGATTTCATGGATGTGTCTTCCGGCGGCAATGATCCTCGTCAGCAAATCCCGCTTGGGCCTGGCTATCAGGTGCCGGGTGCGGCAGAGGTGAAGAAGGGTGCCGGCATCGTCACCGCCGCGGTTGGCCTGATTACGGAAGCCAAGCAGGCGCAGGCCATTCTGGATGAAGGCCATGCGGATTGGATCTATCTGGCGCGCGTGTTGCTGCGCGACCCCTATTGGCCCTTGCATGCGGCAGCCGAGCTTGGTCGCACGGAAGCGGTGCCCACGCCCCCGCAATATGATCGTGGCTGGAATGCGCTCGGCAAGACGAAAATGGCCATGCCCATCGCCAACCCCATGCCGCGCTTGGGATGAGCACGCGCTTTTCCTTCGACAATAGCTATGCCCGCCTGCCGGCGCGTTTTTATATCCGGCAGGCGCCCATTGCGGTCGCGGCGCCTCGGCTGGTGTTTTTCAACGCACCGCTTGCCGAAGCGCTGGGGCTTGATGCGGCGGCGCTGGCGGGTGCCGAGGGTGCGGCGATTTTCGCCGGCAATCTTGTGCCGGATGGCGCGGAGCCACTCGCCATGGCCTATGCCGGCCATCAATTCGGCGGCTTCAGTCCGCGATTAGGCGATGGTCGCGCGCTGCTATTAGGCGAGGTGATTGGCCGTGACGGGCAGCGGCGCGATATTCATCTGAAGGGCAGCGGGCGCACGCCTTTTTCGCGCGGAGGAGATGGCCGCGCCGTGCTGGGGCCGATGCTGCGGGAAGCCATCATCAGCGAAGCCATGGCAGCGCTTGGTGTGCCGACCACGCGCGCGCTGGCCGTGGCGATGACGGGTGAGGCGGTGCTGCGTGAAAAACTGCAACCCGGCGCGGTGCTGACGCGCGTGGCGGCCAGCCATATTCGTGTCGGCAGCTTTCAGTATTTCGCCGCGCAGGAAGATCAGGAAGCGCTGAAACTGCTCGCGAATTTCGCCATTGCGCGGCATGATCCGTCAGCGGCCTACGCAGAAAACCCCTATGTCGCGCTGCTGTCAGGCGTGATTGCGCGCCAGGCGAAGCTGATCGCGACCTGGCTTCATATCGGCTTCATCCATGGCGTGATGAATACCGACAATATGACCATCAGCGGTGAGACGATTGATTACGGCCCCTGCGCCTTCATGGATGCCTATGATCCCGCGACAGTATTGAGTTCCATTGATCACGGCGGGCGCTATGCCTATGCCAATCAGCCACGCATGGCGCAGTGGAATCTGGCGCGGCTGGCGGAAGCGCTGCTGCCGCTTTTGGCCGAACAGGAAGACGCAGCGCTGGAGCTTGCCCAAGCCGCCCTTGGCGCCTTCGCCCCGGCCTTTGAGGCCACCTATTTCGATGGTTTCGCGCGCAAGATCGGCATTGCGGCGCGCATGCCGGAAGATACCGCGCTGATCGAGGATTTGCTGCGCCGCATGGCGGAACAGGGCGCTGATTTTACCCTGACCTTTCGCGCCTTGGCGGATGCGGCGGCAGGCGATGCGGCGGCAGCCCGCGCGCAATTCACCGACCCGGCAGCGTTTGATTCCTGGGCAGAGGGTTGGCGCGCTAGGATCACGCACGAAGAAGCCCCCGCGCGCCTGATGCGCGCCAGCAACCCGGCCTTCATTCCGCGCAATCATTCGGTGGAGGCTGCCATCCGCGCCGCCGAGGACCGCGATGATTTCCACCCCTTTGAGGCGCTGATGGCCGTATTGGCGCGGCCCTTTGAGGATCAGCCGGGCAACGCCCAATTCACCAGCCCGCCCAAGCCGGAAGAACGTGTACTAGCCACGTTTTGCGGGACGTGAATTGGCAGGGGCGGTTCCAAGGCCCCGTCGTTTGGTTACAGCGAAAAACGGATCGGCACACGCAGAATGATTCGCGTAAGCGAAATATCGCAAATAGGAAATCTATGCGCGGCGATGACAGAAACGCGATCTTTCTGAAGACAGTGACGCGAAAGGGCCGCTCATTTCCGCGACTGAGGCTTACGCTCAAATTAGCGTGAAACACGGCACGGTTACGAATGCCTGTGTTAGTCGAATCGCGCCGGCCCTGCCGGAAAAACAACAGAAAAAAGGGATAAATGTCATGAAAAGAATTTTTTTGGCTTCGGCGGGCATCTTGGCGCTGGGTGGTGTTGCCAATGCCAGTGGCTGGCCACCGATGCTGCAAAAGAATGGGCAGGAACTCTATGCGGCCCCACTTGACAGTGCAGGAATGCCTATGTTATTCGAATAGAGCCGGCAGGCACTGCCGGAAAAACAACAGAAAAAAGGGATAAATGTCATGAAAAGAATTTTTTTGGCTTCGGCGGGCATCTTGGCGCTGAGTGGTGTTGCTAATGCCAGTGGCTGGTCACCTCTGCTGCAAAAGAATGGGCATGATCTCTATGCGGCCCCACTTGCAGTGAAGGTGAGCAATGTGCGTGGCAATAGCTCCACCACTGTCGTTCAGCAGAATAATTCCGCGACAGTGCGCGGTAACAATGGCACCAACCCCGTCCTTCGACAGGATAATTTCGCGACAGCGCGTGGTAACAATGGCACCAACACCATCATTCAGCGGAACAATTCCTCGTTACCACCTGGCAGCTTCCAGGGTTTCTCCGGGATGCCGAGGTGAGCCCGAAGGCCGGTGCGAATAGCCTGATGTAGAACGTGGTGGCGATTGGCGCCATCAATAATCGTACCGACTGATCAGCGCCGGGCGCGTAGGTAGGAAACTGCCGACGCGTTCGGCCTCTCCTTTCCCTGAATTAAAAGAAGCTTTCGTCTATACCCATGCCCGCTCGGTTTCCGCTCGAGAGGGACAAAATGATGTTATGCGTAAATTCATCACCCGCTGCGCTCTGATTGCAGCGCTGCCCTTCCAATCTGTACTTGCTTGGGAGTCTGCCAAGGTGCTGGACATCCTTGCCGGTGCGGCACCACTGTCGGTCAGTGAATTAGCGCGATACACCGGACCCGGGAATGTGGAAGCCAGTTCGGTCGGCATTGCCCTGGTAGAGGGCAATGGGGTCGGTACCGGTAGCGTTACCGGAGGCAATTACATCGTGCATTCACTCAACGGCACCGCCGTTTTTTCCACTGTCTTCCAAAATACCGGTAATAATTCCCTCTTCCAGTCCGTCACAACGCAGATCATCACGCTGCAGTTACGCCGCTCATACGCACTGCATGCTTTGCCATAGCGCTGCTCCTGCTGCTTGGTGGTTGTGCGGCACAGCCGGAAGCGCCGGCAGCACTATCCGATAACCCGAAGGTCAATCTGAATATCTCGCCCCAGTTCACTGGCGGGGCGGCGATTGCACCGCGCGTGACAGATGTCAGGTCTCGGCGTCTCCATCGCATCGTCCGGCAGCAATTCGATTTTTCCTGTGGGTCAGCCGCGCTCGCAACGCTGCTTACCTATCACTACGGCATGCCGATCAATGAGGCAGAGATTTCGCAAGAGATGATCGCCCGTGGTGATGAAGCACAAATCCGCAGCGCTGGATTCTCGCTGCTTGATATGCGTAGTTTCCTCGCACGGCGCGGCTTGCGTGCGGAAGGCGTCCGCCTGCCGCTGGACAAGCTGGCCGAAGCGGGGGTTCCGGCCGTTGCGCTGGTGGATACCAATGGCTATCGGCATTTCGTGCTGCTGCGGGGCATTTCGAGCGCCACGCCCACCCAGGCCAGTCTCTCTTCTTTCGATGTGGCAGGCGGCAAGCGGCTTTCGGCGGATGAATTCCGTCGCCTAGCCGCGGATAAAACGCTTGATCGGCGCATGCCCAATGGCGCGCGTCTGCTCGTACATGTCGCCGCTGATGGGGCTCAGCGCCTCAAGCGTCAGGGGATGAATGGGCAAACCGCAACCGATCGTGGGCGCGTCGCCTATCGTGGGGATCAGGTCTGCTCAAACTGGGAAAGAATCAATCCGGGGCAGGAAATCTGCTTCGTCTATTTCCAGCTTGGTCAGGATCTGGTCGCGATTGATCTGGCCGGCGCCATGGCGCCCACGCGCCTCAATCTGCCGCGCGGCAATCCGGAAAGGGTGTGAACGGCCCGGGCCTGTTGCCTTTCAGGGGAAAAAGGACCACATAGGTCCGGAAATCCCCTCCCATCCAAAGGGCCAAGCCATGTTCATCGAAACCGAAGCCACCCCGAACCCCGCCACGCTGAAATTCCTGCCAGGCCGGGATGTTTTGGGTGAACGCGGCACGGCGGATTTCACCAGCGCCGAGGAAGCCGAAGGTCGTTCCCCGCTGGCTGAGCGGCTTTTCGGCCTCGGCGATGTCGCGCGCGTGTTCTTCGGTTCGGATTTCGTAACCGTGACCAAGACGCTTGACACAGATTGGCAGACGCTGCGCCCGCAAGTGCTGGGCGCCATCATGGAACATTATTTGGCCGGCTTGCCCATTCTGGAAGGTGCCGCAGCGGAAGAACATGCCGAGGATTTTGAGCCAGCTGATCAGGAAATCGTCCTGCAAATCAAGGAATTGCTGGATACCCGCGTGCGCCCGGCAGTTGCCAGCGATGGCGGCGATATCGTGTTTCGCGGCTTCCGGGATGGCATTGTGCGGCTGCGCATGCAGGGTGCTTGTTCCGGCTGCCCATCTTCCCGCGCCACGTTGAAGCATGGCGTGGAAAACATGCTGCGCCATTACGTGCCGGAAGTGGTGGCGGTGGAGCAGGTGGAAGCCTGACGCTATAGACCCCCTCTGTTTTCAATGCCCTGACGGAGCCAAACCATGTCCGAAACTGCCGCGCCCCTTGATGACCAGGTGCTTGATCAGCTTTTTCGCGCCGCGCGCACTCAGAACAAGTGGCAGGACCGGCCCGTGCCCGATGCCAAGCTGGAGGAGCTTTACGAGCTGCTGAAATGGGGCCCGACTTCGGCCAATTCCTCACCCGCGCGCTTCGTGTTCGTGCGGACGTCGGAAGGCAAGGCGAAGCTCAAGGAAGCGCTTTCGGCGGGGAATACCGAGAAAACCATGACCGCGCCGGTCACGGCGATTGTCTGCTACGACAGCTATTTCTACGACAAGCTCGGTCAGCTTTTCCCGCATGCGGATGCCAAGCCCTGGTTCACCTCCAGCCCGGAATTCGCGGAAAAGACCGCGTTTCGGAATGGCTCGCTGCAGGGCGCCTATCTGATGCTGGCGGCACGCGCCATTGGGCTTGATGTCGGCGCCATGAGCGGCTTCGACAATGCCAAGGTGGATGAGCTGTTTCTGTTCGGCACCGGCTGGAAGTCCAATTTCCTGGTCAATCTGGGCTATGGCGACCCCGCCGGCCTGTTCCCGCGTAGCCCGCGGCTTTCCTTTGATGAGGCCGCGCGGCTGGAATAGGCGCGCGGCACCCGCCGGGTTTGACCCTGGCGGGTTCTGGACTAAACAGGCAGTCAAACGCGCAACCGAGAGACTGCCTTGAACAAGCCGCTGCCCAATTCGCTCCGCCAGGGGCCTGACGCCCGTGGACGCTTCGGCCCTTATGGTGGGCGTTTCGTTGCTGAAACGCTGATGCCGCTGATCCTTGAGGTTGAAAAAGCCTATGAGGAAGCGAAGCGCGACCCGGCCTTCATGAATGAATGGCGGCGCTTGCTGACCCATTATGTGGGTCGGCCTAGCCCGCTTTGGTTGGCGGAACGCCTGACGCAAAAGCTCGGCGGTGCAAAAATCTATTTCAAGCGTGATGAGCTGAACCATACCGGCGCGCATAAGATCAATGCGGTGCTGGGGCAGATCATGCTGGCGAAGCGCATGGGCAAGACGCGCATCATCGCGGAAACCGGCGCCGGGCAGCATGGTGTTGCGACCGCGACGGCCTGCGCTTTGTTCGACCTGCCCTGCACCGTCTTCATGGGTGCGACCGATGTCGAACGTCAGCAGCCCAATGTGTTTCGCATGAAGCTATTGGGGGCAGAGGTTGTGCCCGTGACCTCAGGCGCTGCGACGCTGAAGGATGCGATGAATGAAGGGCTGCGTGATTGGGTCGCCAATGTGCACGATACCTATTACTGCATCGGCACGGTCGCCGGCCCGCATCCCTTCCCGATGATGGTGCGCGATTTCCAATCCGTCATTGGCACGGAAGCGCGCGAGCAAATGATGGCCGCCGAAGGGCGCCTGCCGGATTTGCTTGTGGCAGCGATTGGCGGCGGTTCCAACGCCATGGGGCTGTTCTACCCCTTCCTGGATGATGCAAGCGTAGCGATGCATGGCGTGGAAGCCGCCGGCAAAGGCGTGGATACGGAAGAACACGCGGCGTCGCTGACGAAGGGCCGCCCCGGCGTGCTACATGGTAATCGCACCTATTTGTTGCAGGATGAATTCGGCCAGATCCTGGAAGCGCATTCCATCAGCGCCGGCCTGGATTATCCTGGTGTGGGCCCCGAACATTCCTGGCTGCATGACATCAAGCGCGTTGAGTACACGAGTGCCACTGATGATGAGGCGCTATCGGCCTTTCAATTATGCTCCAAAATGGAAGGCATCATCCCGGCTTTGGAACCCGCGCATGCGCTGGCGCATGTGATCAAGATAGCGCCCAGCATGCCGAAGGATAAGCTGATCATCATGAATATGTGTGGCCGTGGCGATAAGGATATCTTCACCGTGGCGCGCGCCCTTGGCGTTTCGATGTGAGTGTCATGACAGGAACTCCCCGTATCGCCGCGCGCTTCGCGGCCCTTCGCGCCGAAGGGCGCGGCGCCTTGATACCGTTTCTGGAGGCTTTCGATCCGGATCGCGCGACAGCCATGGAAATCCTGCGCGGCTTTCCGGGTGCTGGCGCGGATTTGATTGAAATCGGCTGCCCCTTCACGGACCCGATGGCCGATGGCCCAACCGTTCAGCGCGCCGGTCAGCGCGGGCTGAAGGCGGGGGCAACATTGGCCGGCACACTTCAAATGGTGCGCGAATTCCGCGCCGGTGATGCTGCAACACCGATCATCCTAATGGGCTATTACAATCCCATCCTGTCCTATGGCGCCAATTTCTGCGCCGATGCGGCGGCGGCGGGCGTTGATGGGCTGATCATTGTGGATGTGCCGCCAGAAGAAGCGGATGAGATCGAACCCCAGGCGCGCGCCGCCGGGCTTGATATGATCCGCCTGATCGCGCCAACCACAGATGATGCACGCATGATCAAGGTTTTGGCTGCCACATCCGGCTTCATCTATTACGTCGCCATCACCGGCATCACCGGCACACGCAGCGCGACCGGCGCCGAGTTGGCCGAGGCTATTCCGCGCATCCGCAAACACACCAAGCTGCCAATCGCGATTGGCTTTGGCGTGCGCACACCAGAACAGGCAGCGGAAGCCGCGCGGATTGCCGATGGTGCGGTGGTGGCTTCCGCGTTGATTGATGTTCTGGCGAATGATCTTGATGCCGAAGGCCGCGCCAAACCAGGTACGGCGCAGAAGGTGCTGGGTCAGGTTGCGGCGCTAGCCGCGGCGGTGCGGAGCGTGAAGAAAGGCGCCTGAAGGCGCCGCTTAGGTTGTTGAGAGGAAGAGTGTAATGACCTCCCCCATTGGTCCCCTAACTGGTCTGCGTGTTCTTGACCTAACACGCGTTCTTGCCGGCCCCACCTGCACACAGATGCTGGGCGATTTGGGCGCCGAAGTGATCAAGATTGAACGCCCGGAAGCCGGCGATGATACGCGCGGCTTCGCGCCGCCCTTCGTGCCGAACACAAAGGAAAGCGCCTATTTCGTCGGCGTCAATCGCAACAAGAAATCCGTGACACTGGATATCGCAAAGCCCGAAGGCCAGGCGATCATCCATAAGTTGCTTGAGCATTGCGATATCCTGGTTGAGAACTTCAAGGTCGGCGCTTTGGCAAAATACGGCCTGGGCTATGAGCAATTGGCCAAGACCCATCCGCGGCTGATTTATTGTTCCATCACTGGCTTCGGGCAGACCGGCCCTTACGCGCCACGCCCAGGTTATGATGCGCTGATCCAGGCCATGGGTGGTGTCATGTCGCTCACGGGTGAACCCAATGGATCGCCGCAAAAGGTTGGCGTGCCGGTCGCGGATCTTTTCGCGGGGCTTTATGGCTGCATTGGTATTCTTGCCGCCGTGAACCATCGCAACAGCACAGGCCAAGGCCAGCAGATTGATATTGGCATGCTGGACACACATGTGGCGTGGCTTGCCAATCAGGGCATGAATTATCTGGCGACGGGCGAAAACCCGGCACGGCTTGGCAATCAGCACCCGAATATCGCGCCCTATCAGGAATTCCCGACCAAGGATGGCTATCTCATTCTGGCCGTTGGCAATGACCCGACTTTTGAACGCTTCTGCAAGGCTTTTGGCCAGGAAGCGCTGCTGGCCGATCCGCGCTTCGCCACCAACCCGATCCGCGTACAAAATCGCCAATTGGTGACGGATACACTGACGCCCGTGATGAAATCCAAAACCACAGCGGAGTGGATTGATGCGCTGGAAGCGCTCAAAATCGGCTGCGGCCCCATTAATACGCTGGAACAGGTTTTCGCCGATCCGCATGTGCAGGCGCGCGAAATGGTCGTGGAAATGGCCCATGGCAGTGGAGAGACGGTGAAGGTCATCGCCAATCCCGTGAAGCTTTCCGCGACTCCGCCCAGCTATCGCAGCCCGCCGCCCGTGCTTGGCGAACACACGGAAGATGTGCTGGCTTCCGTGCTGAAAATGAGCGCGTCCGAAATCGCCGCGCTTCGGGAAAAGGGCATCTTGTGACGCCGATCCCCGCTGAGGCACGACCTGGCGCACTGCGCTGGCTTTCGCCCACGGGGTTTTTCACGCTGCGTTGGCTGGAATGGGGGCCGGTGTCCGGCGCCCCGGTGGTCTGTGTGCATGGGCTGACGCGGTCGGGGCGGGATTTTGATGCGCTGGCGCAAGCACTCGCTGCTGCCGGGCGTCGGGTTTTCTGCCCTGATTTGCCGGGGCGTGGTGCATCTGATTGGTTGCCCGATCCCGCGCTGTATCAGCCGCCGATCTATTCCCAGGCGCTGGCGCATTTGCTGGCGCGGATGGATGGGCCGGTGGATTGGGTGGGCACGTCACTGGGCGGTATTTGCGGCATGGGTATTGCCGCCACACCTGGCAATGCGATCCGGCGCATGGTGCTGAATGATATCGGCGCCATCATCCCCGCCGCCGCGCTAGCCCGCATTCGCGATTACATAAACCAGCCCGCGCAAGCCTTTGCCGATATCGCCGCGCTTGCGGCGCATTTGCGCAAGGTGCATGCACCCTTTGGTCCGTTGACGGATGCCGAATGGCGGCATTTGGCGGAAACCTCTGCCCGCAAGAATGCCTCAGGTGCCTTGCAGTTGCATTATGATCCCGCGATCACGCATGCCTTCAGCGTGGGCGATGTGGCGGATATTGATCTTTCGGCGTTCTGGGCGGCGATTGCCATTCCGGTACTGATCCTGCGCGGTGCCACCAGTGATGTCCTGCCCGCTGAAGTCGCGGCAGAAATGGCGCGCAAGCCAAACGCGCGGTTGATTGAAATTGCCGATGCCGGTCATGCGCCGGCGCTGATGGCGGCAGACCAAATCAGCGCCATTCGGGATTTCCTGACTGCGCCATAGCGCTTGGCGCCACACGCCCGGCCTGCTTCACTGTTACCATGATTTGGTCGAGGTTTGCCGCATGTATGATGTGATTGTGGTCGGTGCGGGTTCATCGGGCGCTGCTTTGGCAGCGCGGCTTTCTGAGGATTCGCATCGTCGCGTGCTGTTGCTTGAAGCGGGGCGTGATTGGCGTGCGGCGGAAGCGCCGGCCGCGCTCCGCTGCCCCAATATCGTGCCCTTCATGCATGACCCCGCGCATCAGGCCGCCTGGCAATGGCCAGGGTTGATGACGCGCCGCACCAGCGCCCAGGCGCCGAAATTCTATTGGCGCGGCAAGGCGCTGGGCGGTTCTTCCACGGTCAATGCGCAAATCGCCATACGCGGCGTGCCGGCTGCTTTTGATGCCTGGGCTGAGGCAGGGTGCGAAGGCTGGTCTGCCGCCGATGTCATGCCAATTTTCGATGCCATCGAAGATGATGCGAATTACGGCGTGCCTGGAAAGCGCCAGGGTGGCCCCATTCCAGTCTGGCGCATGCCGGAAGAAAACTGGGGTGCGGTGGATCGCGCGCTGCGCGATACCGCGCGCCTGGCAGGCTATCCCGTCAAGCCCGATCTGAATGCGCCGGAAGGCGAGGGGCTTTCCTGCAACCCGATCAATCTGCGCCACGGCCAGCGCGTGACGACCAATGATGGCTATCTGGAACCAGCGCGCGGGCGCGCGAACCTAACCATTCGCGGCGATGCCTTGGTAGATCGCGTGATATTCGAAGGGCGCCGCGCTGCCGGTGTGCGCGTGCGATTTGGTAATGGCGCGTTTGAGGAAATCGCGGCGCGTGAGGTGGTGCTTTGTGCCGGCGCCATCCATAGCCCGTGCATTTTGATGCGCAGCGGCATTGGCCCCGCGGAAGCATTGCGAGCCTTGGGTATTGAAGTGCTGCATGATGCGCCTGCTGTCGGCCAACACTTCATGGATCACCCGATCCTGCGCGCAAGTCTTGCGCTGAAGCCTGGATTTCGCGCCGAAGGCGCCGATGCGCGGCATACCAATTGCTGCCTGACCTATAGCAGCAAGCTCGGCGGTGGTGGTGAGCGTGACATGATCATCATCGCCTACAACCATCGCGGCCTGGCCGAAGGCGGCGTGGCACCCAATGGTGGCATTGGGGTGGCACTTTATGATGCGCTGTCACGCGGCGAGGTGCGTTTGGCCTCGGCCGATCCGGATGCGCAGCCGGTAGTGGAAGAAAACATGCTTGATCATCCCGCTGATCGGCTGCGCATGCGCGATGGTGTGCGGCGCTTAGCGAAGCTTTGCGCCTTGCCGCCGGTGGCAGATATTGCGGACGCCATCACCTTTGGTGAAACCGCGCTTACCATGGCGGAAGCCGCCGCGCTTGCAGATGACGCGCTGGATGCGCTGATGCTCGATCAGGCGGGCGATATCCAGCACGCCGCCGGCACTTGCCGCATGACCGCGCATGAAGACCCGCGCGGCGTGGTGGACCCTGATTTGAAAGTGCGTGGCGTGGAGGGTCTGCGCGTGGCCGATGCTTCCATCATGCCATCAGATTGCCGCGCCAATCTGCATTTCACTTGTGTGATGATCGGCGAAGCGGCGGCGCGGCGGATGCGCGCCATTCCTTAACTGCGCTCAGAGTTGGTCTTTTCCACAAGCTGGCCATCTTCCACCCGCAGCACCCTGTCGTGAAACCGCGCAACGGCCGGGCGATGCGCGATGGAAAGCATGGTCAGCTTAGGCAGGGCGCGCTTCAGCCTCTCGTGCAATTCTTCCTCCGCTTCGGGATCAAGGCTCGCCGTTGCCTCATCAAGGAACAACCAATCAGGACGCAGCAGAAAGGCGCGCGCGAAGGAAAGCCGTTGCTGTTCGCCACCGGAAAGCCGCTGGCCCCAACTATCACTATCTGCAAGCCGGGGCGCGAGGTGCCCAAGACCCGCTTCCTCCAACGCCGCCACAGCCTCAGCATCGGTGAAGCGCGCCTCATCTTCCGGGTAGCATACGGCGCGCTTCAGAGTGCCGAGCGGCAGATATGGGCGCTGCGGCAAGAATAGCGCGCGCGCATCCTGCGGCAGCGAAATCGTGCCGCTGCCGAAGGGCCAAATGCCAGCGATGGCGCGAAACAGAGTGGATTTGCCTGAACCCGAAGGGCCATTGATCAGCACTGCCTCACCAGGGGCGACATCCATCTCAGCGCCGCTCAGCAGCACGCGCCCATCGGGAAGCTTGAGCGTGACATCACGCATGGCAAGACCTTCAGCACTTCCCTTGCCGGCTTTCGGGCCTGAATCAGCCTCACGCGCTTTTGCCACGGACTGGGTAAAGCCTGTCAGACGCTCCACAGTCGCGCGCCATTCCGTCAGCCGCGCATAATTATCCACAAACCAGGAAAGCGCGCCTTGCACCTGGCCAAAGGCGCTGCTGGTCTGGATCAGGCCACCAAGCGGCAGGCGTCCTGCAAAATAGGCCGGTGCAGCAACAACAATCGGAAAGATGGATGCCACCTGCCCATAGCCCGCGGTAAAGAAGGTCAGGCGCTTGGTGGCGCGCATGATGTCCCACCAATTCAGCATCAGCTTGCTGAAGCGCTGCGTCAGCCCGCGTTTTTCATCAGCCTCGCCACCGTAAAGCGCGATGCCTTCGGTATTTTCGCGCAACCGCACCAACGCATAACGGAAATCCGCTTCCAGCCTTTGCTGGGAGAAATTGAGCGCAATCAGCGGCCGCCCAATCAAATGCGCAAGCCAGGTGCCAAGCAGCGCATAGATCAGCGCCACCCAGACCATATAGCCCGGAATCTCGACACCAAGCACCGTGACCGGCCCGGACAGCGACCAAAGCACCAGAATGAAAGATCCCAGCGTGACAATGGAATTGAGCAAGCCAATGCCAAGCCCAAGTGTATCTTCCACAAATAACCGCGCATCATCGGCAATGCGCTGATCAGGATTATCCATGTAGGGATCGGTCAAGGCCATACGGTAATAGGCGCGATCAGACAGCCATTGCGCCAGATACACATCAGTCAGCCAGCGCCGCCAACGCATTTGCAGGGCCTGGCGCAGATAAAGCTGATACACCGCGATCAGGATATAAAGCGCGGCCACCAGTACAAAGCCAGGCAGAATCCCCTCGGCTTCCGTGCGATGCCAGCTGAAAAGCAGCGCGATGAAGCCATCCCAATCCTTATTCTCCAGCGTATTGTAGAAGGCGCGCTGCCAATAAGTCAGCAACACCGTCATGCCTACCAGCGAAAGATTGAGCAGGATAACCACCGCCAGCAGCAAGCGTGCACGCCAGCGTTCCTCACTCCGCCAAAAGGGGGTGATTAGCGCCCAGGCTTCGGCAATGAAGGTGATGATCCAGCGCATGGCGAGGCGCCTAACCTGCGCGCAGCGCTGCTTCCAGCGCTTCAAGCCAAGCCATGACACGGGCGCGATTGACGCCTAGATCCGACCAGCCAATCAGGCTGCGCGAATAGAGCCAAAACCCGGTGCCGCCAGCCACTGGTGACGCTTCTGCCACCACAATATCGGGGTAATTCATCAGCGCGCTGCGCACCACCCATTGCGCCTGGTTGCGCACCGGGAAGCGCGCGAGCGCGAATGTGCGCGGCATTCCAGCCGCCACGCGATCCAAAGCCGCCATCACCGCTTCCGGTGAGGCGGGAAGCGGGTCTCGGTGCAAATGCCCCTGACCAGGTGCCACGCTCGGTGTCAGCAGGCAGGTATTGGGCGAAGCCGGCAATTGCAGCGTTGCGAAATCAAGCGGCGCGGGGGCGGGAATACCCTCCGCGCCACGGGAGAATAGGGCAGAGATCATGATGTGGCCCTCAAGCGAATGACGCCCCGCATGTCATCGGGGTTGATAGGTTTGCCCTTGCGGAGGATTTCAATCTTGCCCTGACGCGCCAGATCGGCGGCCACCTTGCGCACCGCCCCCAACAAGGGCCGCCAGTTCTCAGTGGAAACCGCGCGCGCCACATCGGTAGGGCACAGGCTTTTCTCCGGGCCGCGTTCGGCGGCAATGCGCAGCATGGCGTCGGTGATGGCTTCGATATTCATGGCGCGATCCAATCGGCGGTAAGATTGCCCGCTTCATCCCAGATGAAGCGCGCGCGTTGATGCCCGGCGGCGGCAAGCCAGAGCCATTCCACCCGATGAAAGCCAATCACCACCGCGGCGAAATGCGGCCGGCCAATCTCCGTATCCTGCGGGGCGGCGGGTGGCGCGGGGACAATGGCGCCAGAGGCATCGGGCGCAGCATAGCACATGCGACTGCTGCGTTGGCTGCCCGCCCAGGCGGCATCGGCCACCGCATCATCCAGATGCAGTGTCGCGCGGCCCGCGACGCGCATTTGCACATGCTGCGCCGCATCATAGAAATGCATCATCACGCGTGGGTCTCGCGCTATGCCACGCGCCTTGTCGCTGCGCCTATCGGTATGAAAGCGTAGCGTTCGCGCTTCTGCATCGAAGCCGCGCAGAACCACCGTGCGCAAACTGGGCGCGCCCGTATCATCCAGGCTGGCAAGCGTTGGTGTGTGGAAGGGGCTGCGCCGATTCGGCACGGCATCTGCCAGCAGGCGAAAGGCCTCATGCAGGCTTGCCATGATGTCATCGGCAAAAGCAGGACGCGCGGGTTTCATGCGAGTACCCGGGCCGCGAGTGCCGCACCGCTCTGCCACGCCGCTTCGGCCCGCCCGCCTATGCAGCCATCGCTCGCATAGCCAATGCGCGCCGCGCCATCCCAAAGACATGGCTCACCCAAGGGCGCTTCCAGCAGCGAATAGCGCCAGCGATGCGCCACCGCCATGAAGGGTGCAGGCAAGGGCGCGGCACTGAAGCTTGCCAGCGCAGCCAGCAAAGGTTGCGCGATGGCTTCGGCGGGCAATTCCAGATGCGCGCGGGTCCAGGCAGGCGCTGCCTGGATCACCCAATTTTCTTGGCGCGCATCGCGCCCTGGCTTAGCGGAATCGCGCGCCGCCCAGCCAATGGCATGGGCTTCGGGGCGGAGCGTTTCCGGCAAAGGCAGCGGTGCGTTGAAGGAAGCCATCACTGTCCAACACGGCGCATACCGAATGGTGGCAAGTGCCTCACGCAGCCTTGGCGCGCTTTGCCCCAAAACCTCGCGCGCTTGCGTGGCCGGCATGGTCAGCAGCACCGCGGCAAAGGGGCCGGCTTCTTCTGGTGCGGTATCAGGCAAGGGTTTGCCCGGGCGCACCAGCCGCGCATCCCAATGGCGCAGCCTCCAGGCGCCGGGGCTGCCCTCAATCTGCCCGACATGGCGGGAAGCAACGCAGGGAATCTCACCAAGCAAGGCGCGTGGCACGGCAGACATGGAAGGCACACCAACACGACGCGCTGCATCAGGCCAGGGCGCGGTTCCAGCTTCGGCGAGTGCTGCGGCGAAATCCGCACTCTCGGCACGCAGATATTGCGCGCCATGATCGAATTGCAGCTTGCGTCCCTCAGCTTCAATGCGCCGTGTCGCCAAGCGCCCGCCAGGGCCGCGGCCCTTGTCGAAAATCGTCACGGCATGGCCCCGCGCCATCAAAGCGCGCGCGGCAGCAATGCCGGCCAGACCAGCGCCGATAATGGCAACAGGCAGCGCCACTAAAAGCCACCCCCCGCATCAAGCCATACCTTTTCCGCTGGTGTAGAGTCGCGCCCAAGCGCTGCATTGCGGTGCGGAAAGCGCCCAAAATTCTGGATCACGACACGATGCCGCCAGGCATAGTCAATTGCGCCATTTTCCCGCGCATGATGCGGGATATCGCGCAAGCCTTCGAATAGCGTGACAGACAAATCCTGATCAGCCATTGCCTCACTATGTTCAAAAGGCAGATATACAAAAGGCTTTTCGTAAGGACCAAGCTTCAGGTCAAAGCGCTTTTCCAGCACCACCTTGCGCGCAATGGCGCGGGCATGCGCATCACTCGCGAAGGCTTCCGCGCTGCCGCGCAAGACATTGCGCGGAAATTGATCCAGCAGGATCAGTAGCGCCAAAGCGCCTGTTGGCGTTTCAGCCCAGGAATCGAAAGCACCTTCCCGCGCTGGGCGAATCAGCGCGCCGAAACGGTCGCGGATTTCCGCATCGAAAGCGTCGTTCTTTTGGAACCAGATCGGGCGATAGGTGTCGCGTCCTTCAGCATACCAGAAGGCGAGAATGGCCTCTGCGTCGTTCATGACAAGGCGCGGTCCAGCAGCCGCACGGAATGAATTGCCTCTCGCCCACCAAGATCACCGATTTGATGCCGGCAGGATGTGCCATCGGCGATGATGAAATCATTGGCGGCAGCGGCGCGTACCGCCGGCAGCAGTGAGAGTTCTGCCATGGCTTTGGATGCGTCCAGGCTTTCCGCCTGATAGCCAAACGCGCCCGCCATGCCGCAGCAGGAAGATGTGATGGGCTTCACCGTAACGCCCGGGATGCGCTTCAGCAGCGCCACCGCGGCCGGGAAGGCACCAAAAGCCTTTTGGTGGCAATGGCCATGGATATGCACGGTAACCTCCATTTCCTTGAAAGCTAGTGTCGGCTTGTCGCGTTCCAGCAATTCACTCAACAGCAAGGCGCGCTTGGCCAAGGCGCGGCTTTCCTCACCGGGCAGTAGCGCCAGGAATTCATCGCGCAAAGTCGTCAGCGATGAAGGTTCAATGCCGACCACTGGTGATGTGAATGGCTGTAATGCGGCAATCACTCGGCGAGCCTCAGCGCGCGCTTCATCCACCATGCCGGCGGCGAGTAGCGTGCGGCCTTCATCCAAGGGACGCATGCCGCGCGGCGGCCGCGCCACCGCTGGATCATAGCCGGCCGCACGCAGCACACGGATGGCGGCGCGCAGATTCTCCGGTTCAAAATAGCGGTTGAAGGCATCGGGCAGCAGGATCACCTCGCCTGCCCGGCCATCCGGGGCGCGCAATTCCCAATCATGAAAGGTATCACCGCGAAAGCGCGGCAAAGGCCGCTCCGCCGCCAGGCCCAGCATGCTTTGCGTCAGCGCCGGCAGGCCCGGGATCATGTCGCGCAGATTGAACAGAAACGGCGCCATGGAAGCGAAACGCGCGATGCGCGGCAGCCGCGCGATCAGGCGTTCGCGCAGGGGCACGCCATGGCGCTTGGCGCGCGCGGCCAAAGCCTCGATCTTCATGCGCGCCATATCCACGCCCGTTGGGCATTCGCGCTTGCAGCCCTTGCAGGAAACGCACAGCGCCATGGCGGCGGCGACTTCATCCCCCGCCAGCGCATCCGGTCCCAATTGGCCCGTGAGCGCCAGGCGCAACGTATTCGCCCGCCCGCGCGTCAGATGCGCCTCATCCCGCGTCGCGCGATAGGATGGGCACATGACATTGGCATCAAACTTCCGGCAGGTGCCGTTGTTGTTGCACATCTCAACCGCGCTCAGCAGGCCGCCGAGCGGGCCGGGATAATCGGACCAATCCAGCACCGGCGTTATCGCCGCATCCGCCGCGTAATCCGGCCCATAACGAAACAGCGAACGATCATCCATGCGCGGCGGGCGCGTGATGCGGTTGGGGTTCAGCAAACCGCGCGGATCAAACGCATCCTTCACTTCTTCAAAGGCAGTAACGATCCTATCCCCAAACATCGGACGATGGAATTCAGACCGCACAATGCCATCACCATGTTCGCCGGAATGGCTGCCCTTGTATTCGCGCACCAGGGCGAAGCATTCCTCGGCAATGGCGCGCATTTTCTGAACGTCCGCGCCGTCCTTCATGTTCAAAACAGGCCGCACATGCAGGCAGCCCACGGATGCATGCGCGTACCAGGTGCCCTTGGTGCCGTGCTTGGCGAAAACCTCATTCAGTTTTTCGGTGTAATCGGCCAGATCATCCAAACCGACGGCGCAATCTTCAATGAAGGAAACCGGTTTCCCATCGCCCTTCATGGACATCATGATATTGAGGCCAGCTTCGCGCACTTCCGCAATCGCTGCCTGAAACCCCGCATCAGTGGCGCGCACCACCTGGCCGGGATGGCCCAGATCCGCCATCATTTCATCAAGCCGCGCCAAATCCCGCAGCAGTGGGCCATCTTCCTGGCCGTGGAATTCCACAATCAGCAGGCTATCCGGTTCGCCGATCAGCATCTTGTCAATCGTAGCGCGATAGATCGGGATGGAACGGCCCAGATCAATCATGGTGCGATCCACCAATTCCACCGCTTCCGGCATCAGCGAAACCAGATGCTTCGATGCTTCCATCGCCTTGCGGAAGCTCGGGAACTGACAAATGCCCAGCATCTTGCGCGGCTTGATCGGCCAAAGTTTCAAATCCAGCGCCGCCGAAAAGGCCAAGGTCCCTTCGGACCCCACCAGCAACCGCGCCAGATTGCCACGCCCCGCTGCCCGCGCCGCAGGGGTCAGCGCTTCGATGTTATACCCACCCACGCGGCGGAGTTGTTCGGGGAAACGGGCGGCGATCTCCTCAGCCTCCCGCGCGCCAAGTGCCCGCAGGCGCTGGATCAGATCGGCAATGCCGCCCGGCACTTCGGCGCCCAGATTATCCGGCAGATCGCCAAAGCGGAACCGAGACCCATCGGCCAGCAGCGCATCAATCGCCAGCACATTATCGGCCATCAGCCCGTAGCGGATGGATTTGGACCCGCAGGAATTATTCGCCGCCATGCCGCCAATGGTGCAGCGCTGCCAGGTGGAAGGGTCCACCGGGTAGAAAACGCCCTGCGCCTTCAGCGCCTCATTCAAAGCGCCCAAGGTGATACCCGGTTCCACCCGCGCCACGCCCGCCTTGGCATCCACTTCCAGCACGCGCCTCAGGTATTTCGTGCAATCCAGCACCAAAGCGCGATTAACCGTCTGCCCGCATTGGCTGGTGCCGCCACCCCTCGGCAGGATCGGCACGCCTTCTTCCCGGCAAATGGCCAGGGCCGCTTCCACATCGGCGATGGAACGCGGCACCACCACCCCGACCGGTTCCTGCTGATAGATGGAGGCATCGGTCGCATAGCGCCCGCGATCGGCAGGCCGGAACAGCACCTCGGCGCTGGTCTCACGCCTCAAGCGGGTAGCCAGTCGGGGGTCTCCGGGGGCGATCCGGCCAGGGGGCAGGGCGTTCATTCTTCAGGGTCCAAAAACATCTTCTGCACGGGTGGTCTTGGCATGAATGGGGGGTTTCGCCCATGTAGGGGCCACAAACAAGGATTCCATCATGGCCTATTTCCAATCCAAGCCCACCGCCGGGCGCCATTTCCTGCAAATTCCGGGGCCGAGCAACGTGCCGGACCGCGTGCTGCGCGCGATAGACAACCCCACCATGGACCATCGCGGGCCGGATTTTGGCATCTTCGGCAAGGCTTTGCTGGAAAAGACGCGCCATGTCTTCAAGACCCAAGGCCCGGTGGTGATCTACCCCGCCAGCGGCACCGGCGCCTGGGAAGCGGCGCTTGCCAATACGCTTTCGCCCGGCGACCGCGTGTTGATGTGCGAAACCGGCTGGTTCGCCCATCTTTGGGATGAAATGGCGGCCCGCCTTGGGATCGTGACGGATTTCGTGAAAACCGATTGGCGTCGCGGCGCGGATGTGGAAGCGATTGAAGCGCGGCTGCGCGAAGACAAGGCACACACCATCAAGGCCGTCGCCGTGGTGCATAATGAAACCAGCACGGGCGCCACATCGCGCATCGCCGAAGTGCGCCGCGCGATGGATGCCGCCGGCCACCCGGCGCTTTTGCTGGTGGATACCATCTCCTCACTCGGGTCCATGGATTACCGGCATGATGAATGGGGCGTGGATGTCACCGTATCGGGCTCGCAAAAGGGCCTGATGCTGCCGCCGGGGCTTTCCTTCAACGCCGTCAGCGCCAAGGCGCTCAAGGCCAGCGATACCGCCAAACTGCCGCGTAGCTTCTGGGATTGGAAGCCGATGCTCGCTTCCAACGCGACAGGCTACTTCCCCTATACGCCCGCGACCAATCTTCTGTACGGGCTGGATGCTGCGGTGGATATGCTGCTGGAAGAAGGGCTGGAAAATGTCTTTGCCCGGCATGATAGGCACGCAGAAGCCGCGCGCCGCGCCGTGCGCCATTGGGGCTTTGAAATCCAATGCGCCGATCCGCGCCATTACTCATCCGTGCTGACCGCTGTGCGCCTGCCGGAAGGCCATAGCGCCAATGCGCTGCGCACCACCATTCTGGAACGCTTCAACATGAGCCTGGGCAATGGGCTTGGCCAATTGAATGACCGCGTCTTCCGCATTGGCCATTTGGGCGATTTCGGCGATCTGCAATTGACCGGCACGCTGAGCGGCGTGGAGATGGGGCTGCGCGCTGCGGGCGTTCCGCATCAATCCGGCGGCGTGCAGGCGGCGATGGATTATTTGAGCGGGAATGCGTGAGGTGGTGCAGGCGTGATTCGTTTTGGCGGATCACGTTCTATCTTGAAGGCGCTGCATGAGCGCTGATGAACCCGATGTGCTAATCGTCGGCGCCGGCGTTGCCGGCATTGCCGCCGCGCGCACCCTGCACGCACGCCGGCTTTCCTGCCTGGTGCTGGAAGCGAAGGACCGCATCGGCGGGCGCGCCTATACGGATGCGACAGGCTTTGACCACGGCGCTTCCTGGCTGCACCAGGCGAATGACAATCCGCTGACTGGGTTTGCCGAGGCACTTGGCTTCGAAACGGTTGATCACGATAAGCTCCGCCAACGCCTGCTATTCACCGAAGGCCGTTTTGCCACCACCGATGAACGTGGCGCCTTCGCCGCAGCCGAGGATCGCTTCTGGCGCGTGATTGAAGCCGCCGCCGCCGATGGCGCACCGGATCGCCAGGCATCGGATGCCGCGCCTCAGGGCGGGCGCTTCGATGCGCTGGTGGCGCATTGGGAAGGCGCCCAGATTTGCGCGGCGGAACTTTCGCGCATGAGCCTGCATGATTTCGCCGCCACCGCACTGGATGGCCCGAATCTGCTGCTGCGGCGCGGCCTCGGCACCTTGGTGGCAAGTTTGGCCGATGGCCTGCCCATTCGCCTCAACGCGCCCGTCGTACAGCTTGATTGGGGCGGCAGCGGGGTGGAGGCTTCGGGTGCTTTCGGGCGCATCCGCGCGCGGGCCGTGATCATCACGGTTTCAACCGGCGTGCTGGCGCAAGGCATCATTGCCTTCACGCCTGACTTGCCGGCGCAAACTCTGGACGCCATCAAGGCACTGCCGCTTGGCTTGCTGACCAAGCTTTCTTTCCCCATCCCGCCCGGCACACTGCCGGAATTCGGAGCCTTCGCAAGCCTCAGGCGCGATATCGCAGGGCCAGGTGATCGGCCCATTTCCTGGATCGCGCGGCCCTTTGGCGCGCCGGTAATGCTCGCCTTCATTGGTGGGTCCTTGGCCTGGGAACTCTCCCGCGCCGGCAAACACGCGGCAGAAGCGCATGCCCGTGCTGAATTCGCGGATATTTTCGGCGCTGACGCAGCAAAGGCGCTCGGCCCGCCCATCATCACCGATTGGGGCGAAGACCCTGCGTTTTTTGGCAGCTACAGCCACGCCATTCCGGGCGCGCAGGCAGCACGGCGGGCCTTGGCGGAACCGCTTGCTGATAGCCGGCTGATCTTCGCCGGCGAAGCCTGCCATCCGCGCTTCGCCGCGACCGTTGCGGGTGCCTGGCTGAGCGGGGAAGACGCGGCGCAACTCATTTTGCGCTGATGCTGCGCATCGTCCTATGAACCTGGCCACCCCAAAAGGATTTCTTGGACAAGTCAGGCCAGCCGGGAGTAACAGAGCGCCAAGCTTGCGTGCGCAAACAAACGCGGCCCTTTAGAGCAGATCACGTTCAGATGGAATTATCTGAACGTGTGAAGATGCTTGACAAACAACGATGTAGAGCGGGTTGCGTGAACCCATGTGAACGCAACACGCTCTAGGGAGAAACATCATGACCCCAAACCTCGCACGCCGTGGCTTTCTGGTGGCTGGTCTTGCCGCTGCCGGCGTTTTTGCCTCAGCCCGGCGTCCCATCCTTGCGCAGACAGCAGATGGTCCCTTTACCCTTGCGCCTTTGCCCTATGCGGCCAATGCCAATGAGGCTGCGATTGATGCCATGACCATGGAACTGCATCATGGCCGGCACCATGCCGCCGCTGTTGCTGCACTCAACAATATCGCGCGCGAGTATCCGGCCCTTGCCACCATGCAGATTGATGATGTGCTGATGCGCCTTTCCCAAGCGCCAGATGCCGTGCGCACGGCGCTCCGCAACAATGCCGGCAGCCATGCGAATCACAGCATGTTCTGGGAAATCATGGGCGGTCAGGGCGGTGAGCCCAGCGGCGATCTGAAGGCCGCGATTGACCGAGACCTTGGGGGCTTCGCCAAGATGCAAACGGATTTCAACGCGGCTGGCATGCGCGTGTTCGGCTCAGGCTGGGCGTTTGTGGTGGTAACCCCGGCGGGTGGGCTTTCCATTGTCACCAGGCCCAATCAGGATAATCCTTTGATGGATGGGCAGCGCGTGCTGATGGGCAATGATGTCTGGGAACATGCCTATTACCTGCGCTACCAGAATCGTCGGGCGGAATATCTGACGAATTGGTGGAAGGTGCTGAACTGGGAAAAGATCGCCGCGCGCTATGATGCGGCACGCAACGGCACCCTGCGGATATAAGGAAAAGCCTCGGCGCCACGCTCAACAACTTGAAGGCGGGCGCGGCGCGGTGGCGAAACGCAGCAAACACGCCCCGTAACGATCATTGAAGGCCGTGGTGCCGCCCGCGCCATGGCCCGCGACCCCTTCCGGCCGGTCAATCAATAAAAACGCACCGAAGCGTTCGCGTTGCCGCCGCAGCGCTTCGGCACGTTTGTCTGGCTCCGCCATGAAGGGATCATCGCGAAAATCCGCGATCACCAAGCGGGTACGGCCTGCGGCGGCGGCTTCAAGCAATAGCGCTTCCATTTCAGCGATCTGGGCATGCAGGCGGTTATTTTCGTCACTCGGCCTGCCATGGGCGGCAGCAGCAATTGCAATCGTCACATCGGCAAGCCCGGGGCGGTTCAGCACCATCAGCGCATTCCAACCACCGCGCGATTGCCCCGCCACAATCACCTGCCGATAGCCGCGCCCGCGCAATTCCGCCAAATCATCGCGCAGCCAGGCGGCCGCGCGGCGCGCGCTATCGGCATTGGGTTCGCGGTCAAACCGCCAAACATCAAAGCCGGCATTATTGAAATGCCGCGTCCAGCTATGCGGCTGGCGCCCGCGGAGATCGGTCAGCGCCTCCGCTTTAGCATGAGCAAACACCAGCACGCCGCGCGCCTGTTCCGGCCCCCACCAGATGAAACGCTCATCGGGCAGCGTCGCGTGATGGGCGGAGGTAATGGCGACACCTTCGGGCGGAGGGCTCGGCGCCCATTCCCGCCCCGGCTTCACAATCGTCAGATCACGCAGCGCGATGCTGCAGGCACCAGGCCCCGCGCGTCTTTCGCAATTGCTCAGCGCAGTTTGTTCGACAAAGGCCGCATCACCCCCGCCCGCCTGCCAGCCGAAAGTGCCATTGGGGCCAAAGGCCAGCACCCGCGGCGTGTTCAGATTAAGGAAGCGCCGAACGCTGGCTTGGCTGGCCTCCGGCAGACCCAAAATGGCCGGCGCTTCCAGAATGGGCGCTGCCGGCGCCTGCGCATGGCTGACCGGGGCCGCAGCAAGCCCAATCAGCGCTGCAAGCGCTGCGACAAAGCCCTTCCAGCCGGCCATGCAATACTCCCCGGAAACGCGAAGCCATTTTCCCCAAGCCAGGCGGTGGCCGCAAGCCCCGCTTGCCCTGGCTGCGGGCGGGGGGCATATCGGCCACTTATTCGGCATTTGCCAAGGGAAAGATCATGCGCGTCAAAGATGTGAAGAAGGTCGTGCTCGCCTATTCTGGCGGCTTGGATACCAGCGTCATCCTGAAATGGCTGCAAACCACCTATCAATGCGAAGTCATCACCTTCACCGCCGATCTTGGCCAGGGTGAGGAATTGGGCCCGGCGCGCGACAAGGCGCTGCTGCTTGGCATCAAGCCGGAAAACATTTTCGTGGATGATCTGCGGGAAGAATTTATCCGTGATTTTGTCTTCCCCATGTTCCGCGCCAATGCGCTGTATGAAGGCATGTATCTGCTGGGCACTTCCATTGCCCGCCCGCTGATCGCCAAGCGCCAGATTGAAATCGCTGAAGCCATGGGCGCTGATGCGGTGGCGCATGGCGCGACCGGCAAGGGCAATGACCAGGTGCGGTTTGAACTCAGCTATTACGCGCTGAAGCCGGATGTGAAGGTCATCGCGCCCTGGCGCGAATGGGACCTGACAAGCCGCACGCGCCTTATCGAATTCGCCGAGGAACACCAGATCCCCATCGCCAAGGATAAGCGCGGCGAAGCGCCCTTCAGCGTGGACGCCAATCTGCTGCACAGCAGCAGCGAAGGCAAAATCCTGGAAGAACCCTGGGATGCGCCGGATGAAATGGTCTGGCAGCGCACCATCAGCCCGATGGATGCGCCAGACCGCGCGACCGATATCACCATTGAATTCGAACGCGGCGATGCGGTTGGGATCAATGGCGAACGCCTGTCGCCCGCTACCTTGCTCACGCGCTTGAACGCGCTTGGCAAGGAAAACGGCATTGGCCGGCTGGATTTGGTGGAAAACCGCTTTGTCGGCATGAAGTCCCGCGGCTGCTATGAAACGCCAGGCGGCACCATCCTTTATGTCGCGCATCGCGCCATGGAAAGCATCACGCTGGACCGCGAAGCGGCGCATCTGAAAGATAGCCTGATGCCACGCTATGCGGAGCTGATCTATAATGGCTTCTGGTTCGCGCCCGAACGGCGCATGCTGCAAGCGCTGATTGATGAAAGCCAGCACAGCGTCTCAGGCACGGTGCGGCTCAAGCTCTATAAGGGCAATACCATCGTTACTGGGCGGCAATCGCCCAATAGCCTCTATTCCATGAAGCATGTGACGTTTGAAGATGACCAGGGCGCCTATGACCAGTTCGATGCGCAGGGCTTCATCAAATTGAATGCGCTGCGCCTGCGGCTTGGTGCCATGGCCGGCCGCAAGGGCGGCGCGCTCTGACATAAAAAAGCCCAGGAGGCAGCGCCTCCTGGGCTTTTCATTTGGGCGGCAGCGCCGCCCAAATAAGCTTAGCTATGCGCCAGCATCGCGAGCAGCAGCAGCGCCACGATGTTGGTGATTTTGATCATCGGGTTTACCGCCGGGCCCGCCGTATCCTTATACGGGTCGCCAACAGTGTCACCAGTCACAGCTGCCTTATGGGCTTCAGAACCCTTGCCGCCATGATGACCATCTTCAATGTACTTCTTCGCATTATCCCAGGCGCCACCACCGGTGGTCATAGAAACCGCCACAAAGAAGCCGGTCACAATCACACCCAACAGCATCGCGCCCAGCGCTTCGAAGGCAGCTGCCTTCCCGGCAATGGCATTGATGCCGAAATACACCACCAGCGGAGATAACACAGGCAGCATGGACGGAATGATCATTTCCTTGATCGCCGATTTGGTCAGCATATCCACCGCACGGCCGTAATCCGGCTTTTCGGTGCCCTGCATGATACCCGGCTTTTCCTTGAACTGGCGCCGCACTTCTTCCACCACGCTCATTGCCGCGCGACCAACCGCCGTCATTGCCATGCCGCCAAACAAATAAGGCAGCAAGCCGCCAAACAGCAGGCCAACCACAACGTATGGGCTGGAGAGCGAGAAGGTCAGTGTGCCAACGCCCTGGAAATACGGGTAGAGCGTCGGGTTCTGAACGAAGTAGTTCAGATCCTGCGTGTAAGCGGCAAACAGCACCAGCGCGCCAAGACCGGCTGAACCAATGGCATAGCCCTTGGTGACCGCCTTGGTCGTATTGCCAACCGCATCCAGCGCATCGGTGGTCTGGCGGATTTCCTTGGGCAGGCCAGCCATTTCGGCAATGCCACCCGCGTTATCCGTCACCGGCCCGAATGCATCGAGCGCCACCACAAACCCAGCCAGGGCCAGCATGGTCGTGACCGCAATGGCAATGCCGTAAAGCCCGGCCAGCCCATAGGTGATCAGCACGCCCGCAATGATGATCAGCGCCGGAATGGCCGTGCTTTCCATCGAAACCGCAAGCCCGCGGATCACGTTGGTGCCATGGCCCGTGACCGAGCTTTCAGCAATGGCCTGCACAGGGCGGTAGCCCGTGCCGGTATAGTATTCCGTGATCCAGACAATCAGCCCGGTCACCGCCAACCCAACCACGCCACACAGGAACAGGTCGAAAGAATTGAAGCTGGTGCCAGCCGCGGTCATCGTGCCGAAGCCAAAGACCAGATAGGTCAGCGGCAGCAGCACCACCAAGGAAAGCAGGCCAGTCACGATGAAGCCGCGATACATGGCGCCCATGATGGAATTATTCGCCGGCAGCTTCACGAAATACGTGCCAACGATGGAAGTCACCACACAAACCGCTCCGATCGCCAGCGGATAGATCATGCCGCGCACCATCATGGCCGGATCGGCAAAGGCAATCGCCGCCAGCACCATGGTGGCAACCATGGTCACCGCATAGGTTTCGAACAAGTCAGCGGCCATGCCGGCGCAATCGCCGACATTATCGCCCACATTGTCAGCGATGGTGGCGGGGTTGCGGGGGTCATCCTCAGGGATGCCGGCTTCAACCTTGCCCACCATATCGCCGCCAACATCCGCACCCTTGGTGAAGATGCCGCCGCCCAAGCGCGCAAAAATCGAAATCAGCGAAGCGCCGAAGCCAAGCGCCACCAGCGCATCAATCACCGTGCGGCTATTGGGCGCATGACCGCCAAATAACGTCAGGATCAGGAAATAAACAGCAACACCCAGCAGCGCCAGGCCCGCCACCAGCATCCCGGTAATGGCGCCCGATTTGAAGGCGACATCCAGCCCGGCGGCGAGCGATTGCATCGCGGCCTGGGCGGTGCGGAGATTGGCGCGCACCGACACATTCATGCCGATAAAGCCCGCAGCACCCGAAAGCACCGCGCCAAGCGCAAAGCCAATGGCCACCACGAGGCCAAGGCGCCAGGCGACCAGGGCGAAAAGCACCACGCCGACAATGGCAATGGTGCCGTATTGCCGCTTCAGATAGGCAGATGCGCCTTCCTGAATGGCGAGAGCAATTTCCTGCATCCGCGGCGAACCGGGATCGCGCGAAAGCACATCCTTGGCAGTGATCACACCATAGGCGATGGACAACGCCCCAAGCGCGATCACCAGGATCAGCGATAAGGTCAGCAAAGCGTAGACTCCCCCTTTTTGGCGCGGTTAAGGCCGCCGCGCGCCGGCATGGGGACCGGCGCGGAGTCTCACCCCACGACGGTCTCAGTGATGCACTTCCTTAAAAGGGGCGGGGCAGGGGCGCAACGGGGGAGGCGGGTTTCTGGCTGAAAACCCGCCCTCTTCAGGCTAAATCAGGCCGTTTTGGCCCGTTCAATCGCTTCCCGGATCAGGCGGCGGGCTTCATCAGCATCGCCCCAGCCGATGAATTTCACCCATTTGCCGGGCTCCAGGTCTTTGTAATGCTCAAAGAAATGCTGGATCTGCTCAATGGTGATCTTGGGCAGGTCCGTATAGTTGCGCACGTGAAGGTAGCGTTGGGTCAGCTTGTCCGATGGGACAGCGATGATCTTCTCATCCCCCCCGCCATCATCTTCCATCTTCATCACGCCAACGGGGCGCACATTCAAAACGGCGCCAGGCACGATGGGGCGCGTATTGGCGACCAGCACGTCAATCGGGTCGCCATCTTCGGAAAGCGTATGCGGCACGAAGCCATAATTCCCCGGATAGCGCATGGGTGTGTGCAGGAAGCGGTCCACAAATAGCGTGCCGGCGGCCTTGTCCATCTCATATTTGATGGGCTCGCCACCGATCTGGACTTCAATGATCACATTCACATCATTCGGCGGGTCCTTGCCGATGGGAATGGCATCTATGCGCATGGGGTCTCTCCAGGGGCGGGGGCGGCCACTGCGGCAGCCCGAATGCCCTTCCGGGGCGGATATGCCCGTATGCGCCAGGATTACAAGCCGCTTCCCGCTTGCAAGCGCCCGCGCTGGCCCGCAGGGTAGCGATATGAATGCCATCGCCCGCGCCGCTTTCGCCGCCGCCGCCGCCCGCCGCGCGCCAGAAGTGGTGGCGCTGACCCAGCGCCTGACCGCCATAGTCTCCCCGAACCCGCCAGGGGATGTGCGCGCCGCTGCCCACGAAGCCGCCGACATGCTGCGCGCCTTGGCCCCCGCGGCTGAGATTTCGCTCCATGAAACCGACCCCCAGGTAACGAACCTGGTCGCGCGCATCCGTGGCGCCGGGCCGGGCCGGCTGCTCGCCTATAATGGCCATCTGGACACCTACCCGGTGAATGAGGCTTTGCCCTGGACTGTGCCCCCCTTGGGCGGGTTGCTCCGCGATGGCCGACTTTATGGGCGCGGCGTGGCCGACATGAAGGGCGGCATCGCCGCTTCCATGCTGGCCTTCGCCCTGCTGGCCGAATACCGCGACACCTGGCGCGGAGAAGCGCTGCTGACCCTTGCCGGCGATGAGGAAAGCATGGGCCCGCTCGGCACCAAATGGCTTTTGGACAATGTGCCGGGGCTTGCCCAGGCGGATGGCGTCATCATCGGCGATGCCGGCAGCCCGCGCGTGCTGCGCTTTGGCGAAAAGGGCTTTGTCTGGATCGAGATCGAGGCTGCGGGCCGCGCTTCCCACGGTGCCCATGTGCATTTGGGCGATAACGCCATTGATCGGCTGCGCGCCGCTTTGGATGCTGTGGCTGCGCTGCGCGCCATGGCGCCCGAAGCACCCCCTGCCGTCACCGCCGCCATCGCCGCCGCGCGCGATATCAGTGAAGCGCTATCGGGCGCCGGAGAAGCTGCGGTGCTGGGCAGTGTCACGGTCAATATCGGGCGGGTCGAAGGCGGTGCCTCGCCCAATCTGGTGCCGGCGTCTGCCCGCGCGGCCTGCGATATCCGCCTGCCGGTGGGTGTGGCCAGTGCGCGGCTGCTGGCGGCGCTGCATCAGGCTTTGGATGCGCTGCCCGGCATTACCTGGCGCGTGCTGCGCTGCTTTGAACCCAACCACACCGACCCTGCCTTGCCCGTTGTGCGCCATGTCCATCAGGTGGCCGAAGAAGTGCTGCGCGAAGCCGTGGCCGTGAATATGCGCGTTGGTGGTTCCGATGCGCGCTGGTTCCGCATGGCCGGGCTGCCCACCGTGGTCTACGGCCCAACGCCGCATAATATGGGCGGCGCGGATGAATGGGTTTCGGTCGCGGAATTGGAGGCCATCGCCCAGGTCCATGCCCTGGCCGGCTTTGATTTTTTGAACGCGGAGAACGCCGCATGATGAACCTGCTCGGTGAAATCCTGGCCTTCAGCCTGCTTGCCTTTTGGCTGATG
>CALRPR020000011.1:0-63471 GCA_943370125.1 Allobosea thiooxidans
CAGCAGAAGATTATAAATCACGAAGCTTGTACTCCTGCCGTCAATGCCTTGATGATCACGCCCATACGCGAGCCGAGAGAGCCCTTCACCAGCACCGCATCACCGGGCTTGAGCGCGGCGCGGAGAGCAGGGGCAAGACTGGTTGAATCCGGGAAATACCCACCGCGCAGCGCTGCCGGCAGGGCTTCGAATAAATGCGCTGAAAGCGGACCGCAGCAGAAGACCAGATCGCAAATCTTCTCCGCATCATCAGCCAGGGCAGCGTGTTGCGCCGAGCCTTCGGCACCCAATTCCAGCATATCGCCAAAGGCAAAAATGCGCCGCGTGGCAGGCTGTGCGGCGAGCACCGCAAGCCCGGCGCGCACGGAAGCGACCGAGGCATTGTAGGAATCATCGATCAACAAAGCCTCACCGCCCGCCACGCGGATGCGGCGCATGGCACCCCGACCGGCGCCGGCGGTGAAATCGCCAAGGGCGCGCGCAGCGATATCGGGCGCAAGACCAAGCGCCTTCACTGCCGCAAGAACAGCGCAGGCATTCAGCGCGACATGGTGGCCAGCTGCAGCCAGTTGCAGCGTCAGGCTTTGGCCAAGCAGCGAAATTTCCGCAATACCGCCTTCTGGTGAAGCCTGATAGGAAAGCAGCCGAGCATCGGCGCCTTCGGCTTCCCCATGCGTCATCACCTGCAGCCCCGCGTCACGTGCGCGCGCCATCAGTTCCGGCAGAAAGGCGCTATCGGCGGGCAGGATCACAGTGCCGCCGGGCGCAATGCCGGCGATGATATCGCCCTTTTCAGCGGCAATTGCCGCCTGGCTGCCAAGCATGCCGATATGCGCCGTGCCGATCGAGGTGATGATGCCGACATCAGGCCGGGACAGCCGCGACAGCGGCGCGATTTCACCGCGATTATTCATGCCCATTTCAATCACGGCGTAAGCCACGTCACGCGGCAGCCGCGCGAGGGTCAGCGGCACGCCCCAATGATTATTATGCGAGGCGGCCGAGGCATGGGTCGCGCCAAAGGCACTCAGCGCCACGCGCAGCATTTCCTTGGTGGTGGTCTTGCCTACACTACCCGTGACGCCCACCACACGGGCCACGGCGCGCGCGCGCCCAGCTGCGCCCAGCGCTGTCAGCCCAGCCAGCGTATCGGCCACGCGCAGCAGCTTTGCGGCATCCGCAGCACCGGGCGGCGTGTGGTCCACCATGGCGAGTGAGGCATCACGCGAGAGTGCATCCGCGACAAATTCATGCCCATCGCGTTGATCGCGCAGCGCGATGAAGATATCGCCAGGCGTAACGCTGCGGCTGTCAATCGAAACGCCGGTCGCAGCAACATCCGCCGCAAGCGCGCCATTGCTGGCAGTGCGCAATTCCGCGCTGGTCCAAAGCGGCGTCATGGCGCGAAGCCAGCCAGTTTGCGCACCACGGCGACATCATCAAAGGGGTGGATAATGCCAGCGATATCTTGGCCGGATTCATGCCCCTTGCCGGCGACTGCCAGCACATCTCCGGGGCAAAGCGCGCTCATGGCCTTGGCGATGGCTTCCTCTCGCGCGCCAGCATCAACCGCTTCGGGGCAACCGGCCATGACCGCCGCGCGGATGGTGGCCGGGTTTTCGCTGCGCGGATTGTCATCCGTGATCCAAACGCGATCCGCCGCTTCCGCCGCTGCGCGCCCCATCAGTGGGCGCTTGCCGGGGTCTCGGTCCCCGCCTGCGCCGAACAGCACATGCAGGCGCCCAGCGACATGCGGGCGAAGCGCGGCCAAAAGCCGCGTCAGCGCATCAGGCGTATGCGCGTAATCCACATAAATCGCAGCACCATTGGGCAAAATCGCCGCGCGTTCCATGCGCCCGCGCACACCCTGCAAACGCGTAAGCGCGGCCATTGCGGCTTTGTCCGTAACGCCTGTTGAAAGCGCTAGCATCAAGGCTAGCAAGGCGTTATCGGCCTGAAAGCGCCCCGGCAAAGGCAGCAGCACTTCATGCCGCGCGCCTACAAGGCGGAACGTGATCTCCTGCCCTTCTGGCGAGGGTCGCGCTGCTTCCAAGGCCAGCGCATCTCCGCCCACACCAACCAGATGCAGATCAAGCCCGCGCTGCGCGGCGATATCGCGGAGCGCCGCGAGCGTTTCCGGCTCCATATCCGCCATGGCAATAGCAGGTGCGGCTTCGGGCAGGATCGTATCAAACAGCCGCAACTTGGCGGCACGATAGGCCACCATGGTGCCGTGATAATCCAGATGATCGCGCGTCAGGTTGGTGAACCCCGCCGCCTTCAGCCTGACGCCATCCAACCTGCGCTGATCAATCCCGTGCGAGGAAGCCTCCATCGCGACGGAACCCACACCATCACGCGCAAGCCGCGCCAGGTTTTCGTGCAGCGCCACAGGATCAGGCGTGGTCAGCGATGGTCCTGGCGGCATGCCCTCCGCAATCAACCCAAGCGTGCCGAGTGACGCGGCCTTCCTGCCAGCATCCCGCCAAATCTGGCGCAGGAAATCTACGCTGCTGGTCTTGCCATTCGTGCCGGTGATCGCCACCACGCATTCCGGCTGCGCGCCATAAAAAGCTGCTGCCATCAGCGCCAAAGTGCGGCGTGGATCAGGGCTGGTGACAAGCGGGCGCACCGGAGCATCAGCCGGCCAAGCCGTGCCTTCCGGCGCCAGGATGGCAGCAGCACCACGTGCCACTGCATCGGCAATGAAGGCGCGGCCATCGCTGCGCGCACCAGGCAGGGCCGCAAACACCATGCCCGGGCGCACCGCGCGGCTATCAGCCGTGATTCCCGTTATGTTCAGTGAGGCAGCTTCTTCCCCACCATTCCAGCCGCGCATGAGATCACCGAGGCGCAAGGGTCGCCTCGCGCTGAGTAACAGCGACGCGCGGCGGCGTTTCGGTGGCCTGACGTGCCGGTGGACGATTGGCGATTGGCGCCACGGGCGGTGGTGCTGCGCCGGGCACACCGCGCCCATTCATGGGCATGGCGATGGCGCGTTGGATCTCAGGTGTCGAGGGCTCCGGCAGCATGCCAAGAATGGGTGCGATGCGCCCAATCACCATATTCGCCGCCGGTGCCGCTACCCAACCCGCCGTCGCAAACCCATGGCTGCGCGCATTGGGCTTTGGTTCATCCACCATCACGTAGATAGAATAGCGCGGCGCATGCATGGGGAACGCGCCAATGAAGGCGGCGATACGCTTGTTTTCCAGATAACCACCACGCGGTCCGGTTTTCTGCGCCGTGCCGGTCTTCCCACCCACGAAATAGCCCGGCACCTCAGCGCCCTTGCCCGAGCCATCCGTCACCACAAGCCGCATCAGCCGGCGGAGCGTTTCCGAGGTACGCGGCTCAAGCACACGCACCCCCTCGCGTTCAACGCCAGCGGGCTGCGCCAGGATGGTGGGCTGGCGGAGAATGCCGCCATTCACCAAGGTCGCACCCGCCGTCGCCACATGTAACGGCGTCACGGAAATGCCATGGCCGAAGCCGATGGTCATGGTGTTCAATTCGCGCCAGGTCTTCTGCCCCGGCACCAGCGGTAGCGCGGTTTCGGGGATTTCGATGCGAAGGCGCGATGTCATGCCCATGCGCTGCATGAATTCGCGATGCCGCGCCGGGCCTACCGCAGCGGCCATATGTGCGGAGGCCAAATTGGACGAATAGGCCATGATTTCCGGTACGGCGAGCCAGCGATTCTTGCCGCGATAGTCGTTGATTTCATGTCGGCCAACGCGGATGGGCCGCGATGCGTCATAACCGCTCCAGGTCTGTACCGTGCCCAAATCTAAGGCCATGGCGGCGGTCAGCAGCTTGAAGGTGGACCCGGGTTCGTAAACCCCCACCGTCACGCGATTGAAGCGTTCATCGACGGTGGCGGCACCAACATCATTGGCGTCATAATCAGGCAGGCTCACCATGGCGAGAACCTCGCCACTATGCACATCCATCACCACGCCGGCGCCGCCAATGCCGTTGAAATCCGTAATGGCGTGCTGCACGGCATCGCGCAACGCCAGTTGCACGCGGATATCCAGCGAAAGGCGCAACGTATCGCGGCGGAGTGTACGCAGCCTTTCGTCGAAATATTTCTCGACCCCCGCAATGCCATTGCCGTCCACATCAACGCCGCCGATGATATGCGCGGCGGTACGGCCTTGCGGGAAGAAGCGACGCTCCGCATCTTCAAAATACAAGCCGGGGATGCCGAGATTATTGACTGCCTGCATTTCGCGCGGCGTCAGCGCGCGGGCGATATAGGCGAATTGTTTTTCACCGGTCAGGCGCGCGATCAGCCTTTCACGATCAAGCTGCGGCAAAACACGCCGCAGCTTATCGGCGGCTTCGGTGGGATCATCAATCTGGCGTGGATTGGCGTAAAGCGCTGTCAGAGGCAGGGAAACCGCGAGCACTTCGCCATTGCGATCTGTCACCGCCGCGCGCGTGACAGGCGTTTCTGCCGGCGGTGCGGGCGGGCGTGAAAGCATGGCCGCGCGCTTGGACTCAGCTGGGTCGAATACTGTGGCCAGCGATAGCTTTACTGCCACCGCGCCAAACAATACGGTGAATCCGAAAGCCGCGAATAGCAGACGACCGCGCGATTTTTCCAACTGGGCATGGCGCAGGAGATCAGGTTGCGAAACGCGCACCAAGGCGCGGCTTGGGCTTTCCGTCAACGCAGCATCACGCGGCCGATTACCCGGCGGCGCATCGGGGGAAGGCTGACGCGGGTTAGGGGTGGATGCCTCGTTCATGTCGCGCGCATTCCACTCAACGGGTTGCCCCTTGCGGGGCGCCTATCGGGACAGGGCGTGCCAAAGGCACAGGCGGCGGCAGCGCACCCGTGGCACCGCCAAGCGCGGAGGCGACAATCGCCGGCGGCGGTGGCGCGGCTGGCGCGACATGAAGCGCTGGCGTCACCCTTGGTGGTGCGGGCGGCGGTGTTGGGCGCGCTGCGGGCGGGGGGGGCACTGCCGCATTCAAGCGGGGCGGCGGTTCAGTTTGTGCCTGACGCGGCGGTGGTTCCGGCCGGGTGGGGGCGGGTGTTGCAGGCGCGGTAGCAACCGGGCCTGGCACCATCAGCGCTTCCGGCGCCTTGGCGGCCACTTCCACAGGACCAAAAAGCGATGGCGGGCCGGCAAAAACCCGCGCTGCAGGCAGGCGGCGTTCCAATTCCGCTTCGCGAATGAATTGTGCCGGCGCCATGGGTTCAAGCGCCAAATGGCGCTGCGCCACTTGCCGCAGCCGGTCCGGTTCATTCAGCAAAGCCCATTCGGCGCGCAAAATCTGTGTGCGTTCGCGCACCACTTCCGTCTGACGATTCACTTCGCGCAATTCGCGATCGAGCATGGAGACGGAATGCTTCACCTGATACAAATGAAGCCCCGCACCCGCTGCGGCGATCAGGCTGACAAGGGTCAAGGGACGGATCATGCCGCGTGCTCCAGCCGCAGGCGTTCAATGCCACGCAGCCTTGCGGAACGTGCGCGCGGATTGGCGCTGCATTCAGCGTCCTGCGGGCGCATCGCGCGTGGCGTCAGCAAATGGAAAGCGGGTTTGGCACGCCCAAAAAGCGCCGCTGGATCATGGCGCGATGCACCGCCCCGGCCCGAAGCCGCCGCCATGGCCTGCTTCGCAATACGATCTTCCAAGGAATGGAAAGCGACAACAACCAGCCGCCCACCAGGCGCGAGCAATTCCATGGCGGCCGCAATGCCGCGCTCCACCTCACCCAATTCGTCATTCACGGCTATGCGCAAAGCCTGGAAGCTGCGGGTTGCGCCATCAATGCCGGAAGGATCACGCGGCACGGCGCGGCGCACGAGTGCCGCCAGATCAGCCGTGGTCGTGAAGTGTGCTTCGGCGCGGCGCGCGACAATGGTGCGTGCAATGCGGCGGGCGAAACGTTCTTCACCGAAACGGAAGATGATGTCGGCCAATTCGCGTTCCGGCAGGCCATTCACCAGCTCCGCCGCGCTGAGGCCGGATTTTTCCATGCGCATATCAAGCGGGCCATCGGCGCGGAAGGAAAAACCGCGCTCTGCCTGGTCCAATTGGAAGGACGAAACACCAAGATCCATCACCACGCCATCAAGCGAGGCAATACCGCGATCGCGCAGCAGCGAAAGCATATCGCCGAAGCGGCCTTCCATCAGATGCAGCCGACCGGCGAAAGCTTGTGCGAGCGCCGCACCGCGCGCAATCGCATCCGGGTCGCGGTCTATCGCGAAAACCGTGCAGCCGGGTGCGGCTTCCAGAATAGCGCGGGCATAGCCGCCGCCGCCGAAAGTGGCATCCAGATAAGTGGCGCCGTCTTGCGGCCCGAGCGTTGCCAGCACTTCCGCCAGCATCACCGGCACATGGCCTTGCATGGTCATGGCGTGCGCCCCTGCGCAGCCGGTAGCGTCAGGCCGCGTTCACGTGCGCGCAGCCGCGCTTCTTCCGTACGCTGGCGCGCGGCTTCCGGTTCCCAAATCTGGAAAATCCGCCCAACGCCAACACAGGCAATGGCATCAGTAAGCGCCGCATAGGCAATCAGTGCTTCGGGCAGCACCAGCCGCCCTTCATTATCGGCGCGTGCGGCATGCGCATCGGCGAAAAGTGCTGCGGCCAAATCATCCGCCTGATCGGAAAAGGCATCCAGCCGGTCAAGCCCGGAAGCCAACGCCTCAAAAGCCGCAACCGGCCAGGCTTCAATGCAGGGCGCGCGATGGGATGGACGCAGCACCAGCTCCTCAGAGCCGACGCGCTCCAGCACGGCACGAAAAGACGCCGGGACGGAAATCCGCCCCTTGCGGTCCAATTTGCCGATATGGGTGCCCAGGAATTGGGTCATCGCCCCCCGCGCGCCTGCCTTGCGCCATTATTAAAGACCGGGCTTTTCAGCGGCCGACGGGGCCCCCCGACCCCGCCGGCTCGCCCGACCATCCCGCGTGAACCCCGCTCGCCCCCCCGAGCGCATTGGGGTTTTTCATGGGATGAGATGGGATACCATGGGAAAGTCCGGGCCGACAAGCCAAAAAACGGCTTTGTGGAGGCAATTGACTCATAAATTTGCAATTCCCCCCGGGTTTGCCGGTGGCGGATGCTTCGAGATGGGTTTGCGGCTGAAAAGTAGCGTCAGACGGCCTGTAAGCCGGGTTCTGTCTTGCCCCTTGCGGGGCATGGACGGCCATTCCTCTGGAGCCCGCATTACTGCGGGCTTCGCGCGGCCAACCCGGGCGGAAGGGCGGAAATGCCCCCGCGCCAGCGCCTTGCGGCGCCGCGCCGTCCGCCCCTATTCGGCCTTGCTCCGGGTGGGGTTTACCCTGCCGCCCCCATTGCTGGGGGCGCGGTGCGCTCTTACCGCACCGTTTCACCCTTACCGCGAGGTGTCGCCACACCGCGGCGGTTTGTTTTCTGTGGCACTTTCCCTGAGGTCGCCCCCGCCGGCCATTAACCGGCACCCTATTCCCGTGGAGCCCGGACTTTCCTCCAGCCCGTGATCACTCACGAACCAGCGGCCGCCCAGCCGTCTGACGCTGAGGGCATCTGGGGCTATGGGGGTGGGGTGGTCAAGGGGAAACGCTGATGGCGGGAGGAGGCGTTTGCGCGGGAGGCGGGATGGTGTTTTGACGCCAGGGCTTGATTCCAAGCCCCGCTTCGTGCTCTACGCCCGCTCCCCTGCCGGGTGCGAGGCAAGTGCCCGGCTATGCCCCTATGCGCGCCCCATCCCGGGGCCAGGGCTGAGCCAGCCAAAGGGAGATCTCATGCCGCTATACGAATGCGTGTTCATCGCACGCAATGATATCACGCAACAGCAGGTTGAAGCCATTGCCGACCAGGTCGCCGCGACCGTGGCCGAAGGCGGTGGCGAAGTGCGCAAGCGCGAATATTGGGGCCTGCGCGGCCTTGCTTACCGCATCAAGAAGAATCGCAAGGGGCATTACATGCTTCTGGGGATTGAGACGCCCCCCGCTGCGTTGAATGAAGCCGAGCGTCAGCTTGGCCTGAATGAAGACGTGCTGCGCATGCTGACCGTGCGCGTGGAAGCGATTGAAGAAGCGCCTTCCGCTGTGCTGTCCAAGCGTGGCGGTGATGATCGCGACCGCGAAAAATCCTTCCGTGGCCCGCGCCCGGCTGGCCGCTTTGGTTCCGGCCGTGGTGGTGGCCGTAGCGATGACCGCGAGGAATACCGAGCCCGCGGCCGCGACGAAATGGATATGTCCATGGGGATTGAGGAATAAGCCATGTCTGACAATGCAGATCTGATCCCCGCCGCCCGCCGCCCCGCCGTGGGTGCGCGCAGGCCCTTCCATCGTCGTCGCAAATCCTGCCCCTTCAGCGGGAATGGCGCGCCGAAGATTGACTATAAGGATGTGCGGTTGCTGTCGCGCTTCCTGTCTGAGCGCGGCAAGATCGTGCCGGCGCGCATCACCTCGGTTTCAGCGAAGAAGCAGCGCGAATTGGCCATTGCCATCAAGCGCGCGCGCTTCCTGGCGCTGCTGCCATACGTGATTGCGGATTAGGCAGCACATAGCGGCGAAAGGGCATGGGACCAGCCATGGAAATCAGGCGCGGCCTGTTGGATGACCCGCGTTGGCTCGCGGCGGCGATTGGTGGGATTGCTTCCGCCATCGCAGCGCTTTGGGCCATGCGCGGGTTGCCGCTGGGCTTCGCCGCTTTTTGGCTGACATCCCTGCCGATCTTCGCCGCCGGGCTTGGCTTTGGCAGCGCCTCGGCCTTTGGCGCGCTTTGTGTTGGCACCTTGATTGTGCTGATTCTGGCGAGTGAATGGCCAGCGCTGATTTATCTGCTGGGCTTCGCGCTGCCGGCGCTGCTGATGGTGGCAACGGGGCTGCGCGGCGGCCGGGTTGATGCTTCCGCGCCCCTGGCGCTGATCGGCATTTGGCCGGCGCTGGTGATCCTGCTGGTGGCGGTGCTGCTGGCCGATAGCCCTGGCGGCTTCGACGGCGCATTGATTGGTTCCGTCAAGCAAGGCCTGGCCCGCATGGGCATTGCTGATGCCGGCATGCCGGTGGAGCAATTGGCGCGCATCATGGCCCCCGCCATGGCGGGCTGGATGGTGGCGGCACTGATCATCTGCGGCATTGGGGCGCAAACTGCGCTCACGCGTCGCGGCATGGCCTTGGCCGCAACGCCGCTCTGGCGCGAAACACGCTTGCCGATCTGGTATGGCTTTCTGCCTGGTGCGGCTGCGGTGATCTGGCTGAGCGGCATGGGCGGCGATAGCAGCCTGCCGCTTGCGCTATTTATGGTGCTGTTGCTGCCCTTCTTTCTGCTGGGGCTTGCCGCGGTGCATCGGCGTTCCGCCGGCCGCACTGCCCGGCCCTTCATGCTTGGCGTATTCTACGCCGGGCTTGTGATCTTGAGCGTGCCGGCCGCGATCGCGGTTACGGCCTTCGGCATTTTCGAACAATGGGGGCGGCGCAATGAGCTGCCCGGAGGCAAGACATGATTGACCTGATCCTGATGCAGCGCGTGGACAAGCTTGGCCAAATGGGTGAACGCGTGAAGGTGCGCCCTGGCTATGCGCGCAATTTCCTGCTGCCCACCGGCAAGGCCATCCGCGCCAGCAAGGCAAATCTGGAGCGCTTTGAGCGCGAACGTGTCCAGCTTGAAGCGGACAATATTAAGCGCCGTGGTGAGGCAGAGCGTGTGGCCGAACGTGTGGCCGGGCTTTCCGTGATCATCATCCGCCAGGCGGGCGAAAGCGGCAGCCTGTACGGTTCTGTGGTGTCGCGTGACATCGCGGTGGCCTGCACCGAAGCGGGGCTAACCGTCGCGCGCGAACAGGTGCTGCTGGGCGAGCCGATCAAGGCCGTGGGCGTCAGCACCGTTCAGGTGGAACTGCACCCCGAAGTGCAGATTCCGGTGGTGGTGAATGTGGCGCGCAGCCGCGAAGAAGCTGAAAAGCAGACACGCGGTGAAAGCGCGGCCGCCGCCGCCCAGGCCGAAAGCCTGGAAGCGGAATTGGCGGCTGAGATGGCGGCAACGGAAGAAGCTGGTTGAATATAGCTGGGCGGGGGCTTTGCCCCCGCGCTTCCCACTGGGGCGAGAAACCAGCGAAGGCCTGTGGCGCGCGTAGATTTGCGGTGGCTGCTCTGCGTGAGACCTCGCTCTGCGACCGCTAAAGCCTCTCGGGTTATAGTTTTGCGTTGGTTTGTGATGGGATTTTCGCGCGTGGTGCCTGATTTACCTACAGGGCACTGTCAGAAGCGATAAATCTGCCGCGGAAAACACCCATCTGGCGTGATTTGTCAAAGCTGATCACCCTTCGGATTGGGAAAGTTTCCAAGATGAATGAACAACATCTCGAAACGCTTCGGATCGCAGGCTACGGCCCCCGCAGCCTTCTTGATATTGGCGCCCATCTTGGTGGTTTTACGCGCAAATTCCTGGAAGTCTTCCCAAGTTGCGTACCCACCCTCATTGAACCCAATCCCTTTTGTCACGAGGCTTTGGCCAAGCTGCCTCATGAGCGCCATGCCGTTGCTGCGTCTCTTGAAGCGGGGACCGCGCAGCTATTCCTGACGAGGGAATGGGCCCAATCAACCGGCGCATCGCTTTATCGGGAAGATTCGCATTATTTCCGCGATGAAGTTGTTACGACCCATGCCGTGGAAAAGGCGCGGATTGATGACCTTTTTGCCGGAAAGCGCTTCGATTTCGTCAAGATAGATACGCAGGGTTCGGAACTGGACGTATTGCGCGGGGGCGAGGCCGTATTGCGCCAAGCCGACTACATCCTGATTGAGATTTCGCTGGTCGAATTCAATAAGGGGGGTGCGCCCGCCGAAGCGGTCTTCGCACAGCTTCACCAGATGGGGTTTCGCTGCGTTGACGCGGTAGAATTTCACCGGCTGCGCAATGTCCGTGATGGGCAGTTGCTGCAGATGGATTTCCTTTTTGAACGTATTGCTGCGCGACCCAGTCAAAATTTCCGCTACGCGCCCCTTTTTCATCACGGCCCCGTTCTGGATTATTTGCGGACCCAGAAAAGCCGTTGTTTAGATTTTTCCGTGATAGATGTCGGAGCATCAGCCAGGCCGTGGTCTAAGGATGTGCTCACGGCGTCATTCGACCTCAACGCGGAACCGGTTGCCCCGCTTCATTTCACCGGTAATCTGAATGATCATCGCAGCTGGGATCCCCTGCTCCGTCATGTCGCGCAGCACGGTAGATTTTCTTACTGCATCTGTTCACACACATTGGAAGACCTTGCCTATCCGGCCCTGACCCTGGAAATGCTGCCACGTATCGCAAATGCAGGCTATATCGCTTCCCCATCACGCTTTTTGGAGATGCGACGCGTGGAAGGGCCTTATCGTGGCTTCATCCATCACAGATGGGTATTGGATAATCTGGATGGAGAATTGATTCTCGCGCCGAAGCTTTCGGTGATCGACACCCTGACGTTGAAGACCGAAGCTGGCTGGCCAGCGACGCGGGCACACCTGGAATTCCAGATGCACTGGCAAGGCGCGATTCGCTTCTCGATCCTGAACGGTGATTACATGGGACCAAACCGGGAGAATGTCGTTCTGTTTTATGAGCATTTTTTCGATCGTCCGCTTTAATGGGCAAGCAAACCGCCGAGGCTGCGCGGGCGACATACTAATGGTTCGGCGACAGGAACCTGCGGGTCAGCCGCCCTTCGCCTTGGTGGCCGGCTGAGGCCCCAGGATGGTCCGCCGATAGGCGCCGCCGAACAGTTCCATGGTCCGGTCATATTGATGCACCACCGGGCACACGCCCCCATCCCTATTGAGTAATCGCCCAAGTTGGTCAAAGCAGAAGCGCTTTTCATAAAACAAGGTTTGGACTAGGCCTTCGCCCGATTTGTGAAAGCTGCAATCGGCAAAGCGGCCATGATAGGCGAGAAAATTATGCGCTGCCTGGTCCCAACCCCAAAACGGGCCAATCCCGGTCTGGCTCATACGATCAAATTCAGCCGCCATGAGACTGAAATAGCTTCGCATGGCGCTGGCAGTTCCCCTTGTTGTCCCAACACAGCAGATTTCGTTGTTGATAAACGGCGCAATTGCGTCAGCGCCGTAGATTTGTGTGAGCCACTTGCGATTCATGGGGCAATTTACGATCTGCCTGGGCTCCAAATATACTTCCAGGGATGTCCTGGGTTCGAGAGAAAAAGGTGATTGTTGAAAAATAACATCGCGTACATCAGTGAAAAATACAGAAGTGACGTCGCTCTCTATCGCCAAAAAATCCGCTGCCCATTGAAAACGATCAATTGCTGGGCCAAACCGTTGCTGCTGGTTGCGCACGACCCTTATTCCATAGGTCGCCACGAGTGCATCGAGAGTTTCCGGCGCGATATCCGAAAAAACCACAATCTCTTCATTGAAATGTAGCCGGAGCGAATGAAGGAACGGTTTCATTTGCTCTGCGCGGTAGTTGAAAGCGCAAGTCATGACTACCGCGCCGCCCATGAGCCTTCTCTCCTGCCTAACAACATGGTTTGTTTGAATCGTGATGCGCGGGCGTCGCTTCGTCAAGCGTTCAGCGATCTACCCCCTCGAAAACGCCACATCCCGCGTGACCGCCAGCTGCTCATAAGCCGCACGCACCGGCGCCGCGCCATGCACGCGTTCCAGCCGCCTCAGCGTGAAATGCCCGCGCGCCACACCACGGAAATGTTCCAGAAACGCCAAATTGATCGCCGCCCCTGCCGCGGCGCCAATCAAGGGCGCGGCCTGGGCGGAAAGCTTCAGCCCCACGGGTCCCACAAAGCGCGCCGCGATGGCGGCGACGAAGCCGGGCAGTACGGTTGCGCCAATGCTGCCCTTCAGCGCCTCGGCCAAGGCGATACGGAGCGCGAAATAGCCAGACTCAGCCGCATCATCACTTTTGCCGCGCCCGCCAAGGGCGAAGATTTTCAGGCATTCGGCGGCGATTTCGGGGCGCGATAAATCTTCGCCCTCCTCCGCCGCAATGGCTGCGATCTGGCGCAGCAGCACAGTCGTGGAAACCGGCAATTCCACCAGCGTACCCGCCAGGCCAAAGGCGCCGCCCGCGGCACCCGTTGCCGCCGCCAGCCCGCGGTGCAGCCAAGATGACGGCAAAATCGAAGGTTTCGCCGCCGGCGATGACCGCAGCGCTGCCGCCATCGCCGTTGTCAGCGCTGTTCGCACCGCACCTTGCAGCCCGCCTTGCAGGGGGCCTGGCAAGCGCGCGGTCAGTGCTTCAATCGGTGTCCCAACCGTCGCCGAAAGCCGTGCGGCGAGGGAGGGGTTTTCCAACGCCTCAAACGCCGCACGCAATTCGGCAGCGGCCCGGGGACCGAGCGGCGGCGGCGTGGCGCTGACCGTAAGGCTCATGGCTGGAGCATTTTCAAGCCAAGTGTGCGCACTTGGTGACTCGGAAAATGCGACCAAACATAGGTTAGGCCATGTCTGGTGAGCGGATGCGAAGCAGGCATGGCCTATAAGATATACCGCGAAAGATCGGCGCTGGCGGCCAAGGGTGCCACGCGGTCGCGCACCATGGCGGCATCCACCGCAATCGCTTCCCCCGCGCGATCGGTCGCGGTGAAGGAGATTTCTTCAAGCAGCCGTTCCAGCACCGTCGCCAGCCGCCGCGCGCCGATATTCTCGACACTCGCGTTGATTTCCGCGGCCAGATCAGCAATTGCTTCAACCGCATCGGGCGTGAAATCCAGCGTCACGGATTCCGTGCCAAGCAGCGCAGTGTATTGTTTGAGCAGTGAATGTTCCGGCTCCGTCAAAATCCGGCTGAAATCATCGCGTGACAGGGCCTTCAATTCTACGCGGATCGGCAAGCGGCCCTGTAATTCCGGCAAAAGATCGGATGGCTTCGCCAAATGAAACGCACCGGAGGCGATGAACAGCACATGATCCGTCTTCACCGGCCCGTGCTTGGTGGTGACCGTGGTGCCTTCAATCAGCGGCAGCAAATCGCGCTGCACCCCTTCGCGGGAAACATCGCCGCCGCGCATCCCGCTTTCGCTGGTGCGCGCGCAGATCTTGTCAATCTCATCCAGGAACACGATGCCATTGGCTTCAACATTGGCGAGTGCTTCGCGCACCACCGCATCCTGATCCAATAGCTTGTCAGCTTCATCCTTCAGCAGCGCGGTGCGGGCTTCGGCCACCGTCATCTTGCGGGATTTACTGCGCCCGCCGAACATCTTGCCAAACATATCCTGCAAATTCTGCATTTGCGGCGGCTGGCTGCCCGGCAGATCCATCATGCCAATCGGCATGGCCGGGCCGGAATCGGCCAATTGCACTTCAATCTCGCGATTTTCCAACTGGCCTTCGCGCAGCATGCGGCGGAACTTTAACCGAGTTTCCCCTGATGCCCCTTCGCCCACCAGAGCCGTCAGCAGGGTTTCCTCCGCCGCCAATTCCGCCTTGGCCTGCACGCCCTTGCGTGCGGCGTCGCGGCCCATGGTGATGGCAACTTCCACCAAATCCCGCACAATGCTTTCAACATCGCGCCCGACATAACCAACTTCGGTGAATTTCGTCGCTTCCACCTTCAGAAACGGCGCATGCGCCAGCCGCGCCAGGCGGCGCGCGATTTCCGTCTTGCCGCAGCCGGTCGGCCCGATCATCAGAATGTTTTTCGGCACCACTTCTTCACGCAACCCCGGCGCCAATTGCTGGCGCCGCCAACGGTTGCGCAATGCAATCGCCACCGCGCGCTTGGCTTCCAGCTGGCCGACAATATGCCGATCAAGCTCTGAGACGATCTCACGCGGAGAGAGATTAACGGTTTCGGTCATGGCGCGTCTCCCGCGCTGGCGGCCAGCGTTTCCAGGATGATATTGCCGTTGGTATAGACGCAGATATCCGCGGCAATCTTCATTGCGCGCCGGCAAATCTCCTCAGCCTCCACGCCTTCCACGGGCAACAGCGCGCGCGCGGCGGAAAGCGCGTAATTGCCGCCGGAGCCGATGCCGATGATGGCATCTTCCGGTTCCAGCACATCGCCCTGCCCGGTCACGAGCAAGGATCGTTTGTGGTCTGCCACCGCCAGCAAGGCTTCCAGGCGGCGCAAATAGCGATCCGTCCGCCAATCCTTGGCCAAATCCACGCAGGCCCGTTCCAATTGATCCGGGAAGCGTTCCAGCTTGGCTTCCAGCCGTTCCAGCAAGGTGAAGGCATCAGCCGTCGCGCCGGCGAAGCCCGCCAGCACCTTGCCGCCGGCAATCCGGCGGATTTTGCGCGCATTGCCCTTCACCACTGTTTGGCCGAGCGAGACTTGCCCATCCCCGGCCATGGCCACCTGCCCGCCCTTGCGAACGCAAAGAATGGTGGTGCCGTGCCAGCCCAGGGGGTCGTGTTGTGTCTGTGTCATGGGTGCAGAAATGGCGCGGCTGGGGCGCGGAGACAACCACACCCCCGCTTTCGGTTGCATCCCCCCCACCGCGAGGCGTAGTTAGGGCGCATGAAGACCACCCCGCCCTGGAACCGCCGCGCAGAAATCAGCCGCGAGACTTCGGAAACCGCGATCACCGTCGCCCTTGGCCTCGACGGCGAAGGGCGCGCGGATATCGCCACTGGCATTGGCTTTCTGGACCATATGCTGACCGCTTTGGCGCGCCATGGGCTGTTTGACCTGAAGGTGCGGGCCAAGGGCGATCTGCACATAGATTTCCACCACACCACGGAAGATGTCGGCATCGTCATCGGCCAATGCCTGCGCCAGGCCTTGGGCGATAAGCGCGGCATTCGCCGCTACGGTGCCGCCGTGATCCCGATGGATGAGGCGCTTGCCGAAGCGGCGGTGGATATCTCTGGCCGGCCTTTCCTCGCCTGGTCCGTTACCTTCGCTCAGCCCAAGATCGGGGAGATGGATACGGAGCTTTTCGAGGAATTCTTCCGCGCCCTGGCCTTCAATGCCGGCATCACCCTGCATGTGACGCAAAAGGCCGGCACCAACGCCCATCACGTGGCGGAAGCCTGCTTCAAGGCTTTGGCGCGGGCTTTGCGCGAGGCGGTGGAACCGGACCCGCGCGCCATCAGCGCCATTCCGTCCACCAAGGGCGTGCTGGAAGCCTGAAATGCGCATCTGGACCGTGCATAACCGCTCGGCCATGGCGGATAAACCCGCGCGGACGGTGATGGTACGGGAAGGGTTTTCCTGGTTGGCGGCGCTGTTTCCGCTGTTCTGGTTTCTGGCTAAGCGGCTTTGGTTGGTGGCGGCGCTGTATTTCTCACTGGCCACATTGATGGGGTTCGTGCTGCCTTCCAGCATCTCCCCCTGGGCCATGATGGCGCTGCAAATCCTTACGGGGTTTGAGGCGCGCAACCTCCAGCGCTGGAGCCTGGAACGGCAGGGCTTTCGCCTGATGGGCGTGGTGCAGGGACAGAATGAGGACGGCGCGGTGCTGAACCTGGCTGACCGCCGCGCCGATTTGGCACGCGGGCTGACATGAGGCTGGTGATCATAGACCCCGGTTCGGGCAACCTGGCATCCGTGCTGCGGGCCTTCCAGAAAGTGGCGGCGGAGGCAGGCTTGGCTGCGGATATCAGCGTCACGCGCGATGCGTCCGAAATCCTGGCGGCGGACCGCGTGGTGCTGCCCGGCCAAGGGGCTTTTGCTGCCTGCCGGCGCGGGCTGGATGCTTTGCCGGGCGCCGTCGCGGCCATGGAACAGCGCGTGCGCCGGGATGGCGTGCCCTTTCTTGGCATATGTGTGGGCATGCAGTTGATGGCGACCCAAGGGCTGGAACATGGCACCACCCCGGGCCTGGATTGGCTGCCCGGCGAAGTGGCGCCGATGGACCCGAAGGACGCAGATGGCCGCCCCTTGCCACTGCCGCAAATGGGCTGGAATGGGCTGACCTTCCGCCCGGGCTGCCACAAGCTGCTGGAAGGCATCACCCCCGGGGATCAGGTTTATTTCGTGCATTCCTATGCCTTTAGCGCGGCGCTGCCAGGGGATGTCATCGCCTCCACCGATTATGGCGGGCCGGTGACCGCCGCCATTGCCCGCCATAATCTTGCCGGGCTTCAGTTCCATGTAGAGAAAAGCGGCCCGGTGGGGTTGCGTATCCTCGCCAATTTCCTGAAATGGGTGCCATGAATAGCGCAATGACCATGAGCTTCACCCATGACCTGGCTGTGGAACTCGCCAACCAGATTTCAGATGTGGATTTGGCCGACCTCTGTGAGGCGACGGATGCCGCCATCATTGAAGGCGGTGGCTTCGGTTGGCTGGAGCCACAGGGGCGCGAAGCCCTGGCGCGGCATTTTCGCGGCACGCTGCTGGTGCCTGAGCGCGAATTATTCATCGCCCGCCTGGATGGCCATGTGGTTGGGTCAGCGCAGTTGGTGCGCCCGCCGCGCCACAATGAAGCGCAATCCTTCGGCGCCACGCTGACCCATGCGTATCTTGCGCCTTACGCGCGCGGCCATGGCCTGGCGCGCATGTTGGTGAACCGCGTTGAAGAACGCGCCGCAGCACTCGGCCATCGCGTGCTGAACCTGGACGTGCGGGAGACGCAATCCACCGCTATCGCGCTATTTGAAGCGCTGGGTTACGTGCATTGGGGCACGCATCCCTTCTACGCGCGCGTGAATGGCCAAACCGTGGGCGGGCGTTATTACTTCAAGCCGCTGGAACCAGGCCGCGGGCGCGCGACTGGCGCTTTGCTCGACCCCACGCAGTAATGGGCTTTTCGCTCTATCCCGCCATTGATTTGAAGGGCGGGCAGGTGGTGCGCCTGAAACGCGGCGAGATGGACCAAGCCACCATCTATGCCGATGATCCGGCAGCTCAGGCGCGGAGTTTCATCGAAGCCGGCTTTGCCTGGGTGCATATGGTTGATCTGGACGGCGCCTTTGCCGGCAAGCCGGCCAATGCCGCAGCCGTGCGCGCGATTATCGCGGCTGTGCCGGGTGCCAAGCTGCAATTGGGCGGCGGCATTCGTTCCATGGAGACTGCGAACGCCTGGCTGGAAGCAGGGGTCAGCCGGATCATTCTGGGCTCGGCTGCCGTAAAAGACCCGGATTTTGCCCGTGCCGCCTGCCGCGCCTTTCCGGGGCGCGTCGCGCTTGGGATTGATGCGCGTGATGGCATGGTGGCGATCGAAGGCTGGGCTGAGACCAGCGATGTGAGCGCCACCGATCTGGCGCGCCGCTTTGAGGATTCCGGCGCGGCAGCGGTGATTTATACCGATATTGCGCGCGATGGTATGCTGAGTGGCGTGAATGTCGCGGCGACGGCTGCGCTGGCGCGCGCGGTGCGGTTGCCGGTGATTGCCTCGGGCGGAGTTGCGGGGGTTGAGGATATCACGGCGTTGCGGGCTGAGGGCGCCGGGATTGAAGGCGCGATATTGGGGCGCGCGCTTTATGATGGGCGGATTGAACCGAAGGTGGCGCTAGCGGCGGTGGTATAAGCGCCAATCATCGGCTTCCTGACCCCTGCCTAATCCAAACTCGCCGCCAATCCCTCCCGATAACTCGGATACCGCCATTCAATCCCAAGCGCTGCCTTGGTCGCGGCATTCGCGACACGGCGATTTTCTGACCAGAAGGATAGCGCCATGGGCGACATGGCAGCGCGTGCTTCTTCAAAGGGAACCGCCGGCGGTGGCGGCATACCCAAAAGCCGTGCGGCTTCGGCCATGACTGCCGCGCTATCGGCAGGTTCATCATCCACAAAGTTCAACACGCGGCAGCCAGGTTCAGGTGGGTTACTGATGGCGGCCATCACGGCATGGACAATGTCATCGCGATGAATGCGGCTGAAGCTATGGCCGGGCTTCACCACGCGCCGCGCGATGCCCGCGCGCAATTCGGCAAAGGGCGCGCGCCCAGGCCCGTAAATCCCGCCAACGCGGCAAAGATCCAAAGCGGCACCCGAAGGCCGCGCCGCGTGCCAGGCTTCCTCTGCCGCCAGGCGCCTTTGGCTGCGCGGCTGGCCGGGCGCGGGGGGTGTCGCCTCATCCACGGTGCCACCGGCGCGGTCACCATAAACCCCGGTGGTGGAAAGATAGCCGATCCAGCGCTGCTTCCCTGAAGCAAGCGCAGCGGCGTGGCGGCGCAGCACGGGGTCTCCGGCCTCATCCGGTGGTGTGGTGATCAGCCAATGGCTTGCCGCCGCGAAGGCCGGGCCGGCGGCGTCGAAGCTGATGATCTCAACCCCCGGCGGTGCCCTCCCCGCTTCCGGCTGGCGAGAGGTGCCGATAACGCGCCAACCGGCGGCAGAGGCGGCCTCGGCCACCGCGCGCCCGGCATAGCCCAGCCCGGCAATGATCAACTGTTTGTTCTGTTCCATGGTTTTTCCGCCACGCGCCATCATAATTCGCTCAGGCGCCAGGGTAGCATGCTAACATTATGGGCGCTCTAGGCTATCTGTCGAACATGAAGCAAATGCCCATGAAGCTTATCGGGGTTGCCACGGCGCTCTTGGTTGTGGGCGCGGCGGGCGGTCTGTGGCTTTCGGGTGTGCTTTCCTCAGCACAAGAAGATGCCGCGCTGCCCGTGCCGCCAGAGCCACCTCGGCTTTCCCAGGCACCAGAATATGGGCGCTGCCTTGACCTTTTGCTGGTTGATCCCGCCGGCGCGCGCGGCTTTGCGCGGGATTGGCATATGCAGGGCGGCGGCGAAGGGGCAGCGCAGTGCGAGGCCCTTGCGCAACTCAGCCTTGGCGAGCCGGATGCGGCGGCAGAAGCGCTTGAACGCATCGCGGCCCGGAGCGAAGCCGGGATTGCCGCACGTGCTGCGGTTTTCGGTCAGGCGGCGGAAGCCTGGCGCGCCGCCGGCAAACCGCAACGCGCGGCGGCGGCGGCGAGCTTGGCGCTAGCGCTCACACCGCAAGACCCGGATTTACTTTTGGAACGCGCCATGGCGCGCCTGGCGCTTGGCCAGGAAGCCGGTGCCTTGGCTGATCTTGATCTGGCCGTGGTGCTGGATGCCGACCGGGCCGAGGCATGGATTTGGCGCGCCGCCGCGCAGCGCCGGCTTGAGCAGTTGCGCCCCGCCGAAGACAGCATCACCGCCGCGCTGCGCCTGGCGCCGCGCAATGTGGAGGCGCTGCTGGAACGCGGCATTCTGCGTCAGCTGCGTGGTGAGGCTGAAGCCGCGCGGCGCGATTGGGAAAGGGTGCTCGAACTGGCCCCAGATAGCCCGACCGCTGATTTGGCAGCGCAGAATTTGGCGTTGATCGAAGCCGGCCCGAGCCAACGCTGATCCCTAGAGCGTGTTGCGTTCACATGGGTTCACGCAACCCGCTCTACATCGTTGTTTTTCGAGCATCTTCACACGTTCAGATGATTCCATCTGAACGTGATCTGCTTTAAGTCGGCAAAAAACGGATTGCCAAGGCATCACCTTCGAAGAGTTTTACGATAGGCAATCTGGAAAAGCTGAACGGTACCCCGCGTGATGATGTGAACCTGAATGGCAGCGCGATATTCATGGCGTGAAGGGGAGGTGCTCAGGATATGCCCTAAACCGGCTCCAACCCCTTGGCGCGGAGCAGTTGCGCATCCGCGCCTTGCACCAAAAATTCCATGAAGGCCCACGCGGCGTCTGGCTGCGGTGCTTCGGCGAAAATGGCGGCGGAGAAGGTCATTAACTCGCCAATTTCGGCGGGCAGCGTGCCCATAATGTCTATCCCAGGCACGGTCATCAATTCGCTGACTTGCTGAATGGCCAAGGCCACTTCGCCACGCTTCAGCAATTCACCCGTAAAACCCTGCGGGATCACGGTGGCTTTCGCGTTGACTTCTGCCGCGATGCCAAGCCGTTCGATCAGCCCCGCAAAGAACAACCCGCTTGCGCCTGCGCGGGAATAGGCCAGCGATGGTGTCGCCAATAGCGTCGCGCGGAAGGCATCGGGCGTGCTGATATCGGGCCGCTTCGCACCGGCGGCGACGGCTACGCCAATGTGTGATAAGGCCAAATCCCGCCGGCTGCCTGGCGCGAAGACACCCTTGGCGATGAAATCCTCCACGGCCGCCGCGGTCAGGATCGCGATATCGCCGCGCGCGCCATCGGCGATGCGCTGCGAAATGCTTTTCGTTGGGTCGAACATCATGGCTGGGGCGGGGTTGGTCTTGGCCCAAAGCGGCGCCAGCACGTCAAGCACGCCCTGCAAAGCCAGGGTGGACATGATGGAAAGCGGCTGGGCCATGGCGAGTGATTCCTTGCAAAGCGGTCCCGACCAGAATGGCGCTTGCGAAGCTGCGCGGCAATTATGCGTGCGGCGCCGTAAATTCGCCATGGCAATATGTTCAGCTCCTGGGCTTGGCAAAGACGGCTTCAGAAGGAATGCACCATGATACGGAAACTGCGGTCCCTGGCCTTGAGTGCCGGCTTTCTCACAATCGCTTGTAGCTGGGGTGCACAGGCACAGGCGCCCGAAGGCTGCGCGCAGCATCAGGCGCGCTTCCCTGCCTTGCTCGGCAAAGCGCCCGAAGAAGTGCGCGCGGCCCTGCAAGCCATGCCAGGGATCAGCACGGTGCGCATGGGCGGACCAACCACCCCAATGACGCGGGATTACCGGATAGACCGCGCCTCGGTGCTGACTGAAAACGGCGTGGTGACTCAGATCACTTGCGGGTGATATCAGGGCGCGGCCCAACCACTAAATACCGCCCCAGCAGGAAGCTTGATGCCCGAAACCCCCGAAGGCCTGCAGGCCCGCCTCACTGCCGCCGGCATTGCCACGGAAACGCGCCATCACCCGGCGGTGTTTACGGTTGCCGAAAGCAAGGATTTGCGCGGCACCCTGCCCGGGGGCCATACCAAGAACCTGTTCCTGCGGCCCGCCAAGGGCGATGGCCCCTTCCTGCTGGCAACGCTTGAGGAATCCCGCCAGGTATCCATCAATGCGCTCGCTCGCATGGCGGAAGCTGGCAAGGTCTCCATGGGCAGTGCCGAGGAATTGCTGGATATTCTGGGCCTGACGCCAGGCTCGGTCACGCCCTTTGGCTTGGTGAATGCGCTGCCTAGCCGGATTCGCTTTGTCATGGATGCCGGGTTGATGCGCCATCCGGTGATTTGGGTGCACCCCTTGGTGAATACAGCTTCCACCGGGCTTGCACCCCAGGATTTGCTCGGCTTTCTGGCCGGGCTAGGGCATGAAACCCGGCTGCTGGAACTGGATGGTGCCTGAACCGCGCGGGGGTGGCTTGCTTCTGCGGCAATAGGGCGCATTTATGGGGCAACAAGACCAGGAACTGCCCCGATGGACGTGATCTTCGACCCTAACCGCCCCCCGCAAAACGCCGCTGCCGGCGCCATCAAGGATGGGGACCAAACCACCTTCATGCAGGATGTGGTGCAGGCATCCAATGATGTGCCGGTGCTGGTGGATTTCTGGGCCACCTGGTGCGGCCCCTGCAAGCAACTGACCCCCGCGCTGGAAAAGGTGGTGACTGCCGCCGATGGCCGCGTGCGGCTGGTGAAGATTGATATTGATAAGAATCGCGGCCTTGTGCAGCAGCTGGTGCAAATGGGCCTGCCGCTGCAATCCGTGCCCACGGTGGTCGCTTTCTGGAAGGGGCAGATCCTGGATCTGTTCCAGGGCGCGCTGCCGGAATCGGAAGTGAAGCGCTTCATTGAAGGCTTGCTGAAGCAGGCTGGCGGGCAAATGCCGACCGCCGACCTTCTGGGCGAAGCCAAGGCCGCCTTGGAAGAAGGCGATGCCACGGGGGCGCTTCAGCTATTCGGAGCGCTGGCGCAGCAGGAACCGGAAAATGCCGAAGCCATGGCCGGCGTGGCGCGCTGCCTGATGACGCTGGGTGAGGAAGAACAGGCGCTACAGGTCATTGAAAGCGTGCCGGAAAAGCTCCGCGCCCATGCCGAAATCGCTTCCATCCGCAGCGCCTTGGAATTGGCGTCAGAAGGGCGTGAGGCACGGGCGAAGCTTGCTGAATTTGAAGCGCGCCTGGCCGCCGACGCCAATGACCATGCCGCGCGCATTGACCTGGCGGTGGCGCTGAACGCCATGGATGACCGCGCCGGCGCGGTGGATGCATTGATTGAGGCGATCCGGCGCGACCGCGCCTGGAATGAGGAAGCCGCGCGCAAGCAATTGCTGAAATTCTTCGAAGCCTGGGGCTTTGGTGACGCGGCGAGTGTCGCGGGGCGGCGCAAGCTTTCTTCTGTGCTGTTCCGTTAAGGCCGGCGGCGCCACGCATCATGCAAGCTTTTCATCCGCGACTTGCGGATTTGCCCACCGAAATTGCAGTCTTCCCCCTGACCGGGGCGCTATTGCTGCCGCGCGGGCGCCTGCCGCTCAATATTTTTGAGCCGCGCTATCTGGCGATGACGCAGGATGCGCTGGGCAAAGGCCGGCTTTTTGGCATGGTGCAGCCCGATGCGCGCGGCAAGGCGGGTGCGACAGGCCCAGGGCTTTACCGCATTGGCTGCCTTGGGCGGCTTTCATCCTTCAGCGAAACCGATGATGGGCGGTTACTGATTACGCTGATTGGCGTGACGCGCTTCAGGATTTTGGAGGAATTACCCTTGGCGCCGGGCGGCTATCGCCGCGTGCGTGCCGATTATGCGGATTTCGTCACTGATCTTTTGGAAGCCGAGCCACCGCCGCTTGACCGCCCGGCGCTGCTTGGTGCGCTGCGCCCCTATTTCCACGCGCGCGGGATTGAGGCGAATTGGGATGCGGTGGAACAAACGCCTGATGCGCTGCTGGTGACGATGCTCGCGATGGTCTGCCCCTTTGATCCGCCAGAAAAACAGGCGCTGTTGGAAGCGGGCGAAGGGTCAGAACGGGCAGATATGCTGGTCACGCTGCTGCGCATGGGGGCGGCGGCCAATATGCCGAACCCTGGCAGCCTGAGTTGATGAAGGGAATTTCTCCATGACGGAAACGCAACAAAAAGGCGGTGCGCTTGACCCCAAGCTGCTTGAAATCCTGGTCTGCCCCGTGACCAAAAAGCCGCTCCGCTATGACCGCGACAAGGGCGAATTGATCAGCGATAGCGCGGGCCTTGCCTATCCGGTGCGTGATGGCATTCCGATCATGCTGCCGGATGAGGCGCGCAAATTGGACGCATGAGCGCGCCTTCTGAAATCCGCCTGCGCAAGGCGGAAAAAATCCTGGAGATTGCCTTTGCCGATGGCGCGCGTTTCGCGCTGCCCGCCGAATATCTGCGCGTGGAAAGCCCGAGTGCGGAAGTGCAAGGCCACGGGCCGGGGCAGAAGGTGATTGTGGCGGGGCGGTGCCATGTTGGCATCATCGGGCTGGAACAGGTTGGCCATTATGCGCTGCGGATCAGCTTCGATGATCTGCATGATACGGGGATTTATACCTGGGAATATCTCCGACGCCTCGGGGAAGAACAGGAAAGCCGCTGGGCGGAATATTTGGCGGCGCTGGCAGCGCGGGGCTTGAGCCGCGAACCGGCGCGACGTGCGGCTGGGGTTTGATCCTGGTTACTGCGAAACGCGTCCAAAATTCATTCGGTTGAAATAAAATATGAGTCAACCTCCCTTCGCCAGCCGGTCAAACGCCTTGAGCCGCGCGATTAGCGCCGGCATTTCACGCAGCGGAATCATATTCGGCCCATCGGAAGGCGCGTGATCCGGGTCCGCATGGGTTTCGATGAATACCGCCGCGACACCCACCGCAACGGCGGCGCGCGCCAGCACGGGCGCGAATTCGCGCTGCCCGCCGCTTGAAGTCCCCTGCCCGCCTGGCTGCTGCACGGAATGCGTCGCGTCAAACACCACCGGATAGCCAGTCTGCGCCATGATCGGCAAAGATCGCATATCGGAAACCAACGTATTGTAGCCAAAGGAAGCGCCGCGTTCACAAAGCAGGACATTGTGATTGCCCGTGCTCGCGATTTTCGCCGCGACATTCTTCATATCCCACGGCGCCAGGAACTGCCCCTTCTTCACATTGATGGCGCGGCCTGTTGCACCCGCGGCCAGCAGCAAATCCGTCTGCCGGCACAGAAAGGCCGGGATTTGCAGCACATCCACCGCTTCCGCCGTGGGCGCACATTGTTCGGCATTATGCACATCGGTCAGCACGGGCAGCCCCGTCACTTCCCGCACCTCGGCCAGAATGGCCAAGCCTTCCTTCATGCCAATGCCGCGCGCGGCGGAAACACTGGTGCGATTGGCCTTGTCGAAGGATGATTTGTAGATCAGCGGCACCCCAGCAGATGCGGCGATTTCCTTGAGCGCGGCTGCGGTTTCCAAAGCATGCGCGCGGCTTTCGATCTGGCAGGGGCCGGAGATGAACACCAGCGGCAAATCATTGCCGAAGGTGACATTACCCGCCTTTACATGGCGTATCATACCAACCGCGCCTGACGCACCGCCGCGCCAATGAAGCCCGCAAAAAGCGGATGCGGGTCAAAGGGCTTGGATTTCAATTCCGGGTGATATTGCACGCCGATGAACCAGGGATGGTCGGGGTATTCTACAATCTCGGGCAGCACGCCATCCGGGGAAAGTCCTGAAAAGCGCAGCCCAGCCGCTTCAAGCCTATCGCGATAGGCGATATTCACCTCATAGCGATGGCGATGGCGTTCCTGGATTTCCGGCTTATCGCCATAAACACTGCGCACCAGCGAACCTTGTGCGAGATGCGCTTGATAAACACCAAGGCGCATGGTGCCACCAAGATCGGTGCCGGCATCACGGCGTTCCACCTGATTGCCGCGCTGCCATTCCGTCAGCAGGCCAACCACCGGTTCCGCGCAAGGGCCGAATTCGGTGGAAGAAGCACCCCTCAGCCCCACCAGATTGCGCGCCGCTTCAATCACCGCCATCTGCATACCGAAGCAAATACCGAAAAACGGCAGCTTGCGTTCGCGCGCGAAGCGCACTGCTTCAATCTTGCCTTCCGTGCCGCGCTCCCCAAAGCCACCAGGCACCAGAATGCCATGCACATGTTCAAGCCGCGCGAGTGCCTCCGCGTCATTTTCGAAAATCTGGCTATCCACCCAATCAAGCTTCACGCGCACATGATGCGCAATGCCGCCATGCACCAGCGCTTCGGATAACGACTTATAGGCATCCAGCAAATTCGTGTATTTGCCGACGATGGCGATCGTCACCTCGCCTTCCGGTGCCTTGATCGCGTTCACAATCCTTTCCCAACTGGACATGTCGGGCTCGCCAAAGGCGGAAAGGCCGAAATGGCGCAGCACTTCCACATCCAACCCTTCGGCGTGATAGGCCAAAGGCACTTCGTATATCGTGCTGGCATCAAGCGCGGGGATCACGCTTTCGGGGCGTACGTTGCAGAATAGCGCGATCTTGCGCCGTTCATTTTCCGGGATCGGCCGGTCACAACGGCAGAGCAAAATCTGCGGTTGAATGCCAAGACCGAGCAATTCCTTCACGCTATGCTGCGTAGGTTTGGTCTTCAATTCACCGGCTGATGAAATGTAAGGCACCAGCGTCAGATGCATGAAAATGCTGCGCTGCGGGCCAAGTTCATTGCCCATTTGCCGGATGGCTTCCAGGAAGGGCAGGCTTTCAATATCGCCAACCGTGCCACCGATTTCGACCAGCACGAAATCATAGCCATCGGTTTCGGTCTGGACCACTTCCTTGATCTTGTCGGTGATGTGCGGAATCACCTGCACAGTGCCGCCCAAATAATCGCCGCGCCGCTCCGCCGCGATCACATCCGAATAAATGCGCCCCGTTGTCCAATTATCGGCCTTACGCGCATGCACGCCGGTGAAGCGTTCATAATGGCCAAGATCAAGATCGGTTTCCGCACCATCATCGGTGACGAAGACTTCACCGTGCTGATAGGGGCTCATGGTCCCCGGATCGACGTTAAGGTAGGGGTCAAGCTTGCGCAGCCGAACCTTATAACCGCGCGCCTGCAACAGCGCGCCGAGCGAAGCGGAAGCGATACCCTTACCGAGTGAGGAGACCACGCCGCCGGTGATGAATACGAACCGGGTCATGGGCGATCTTGATAACCCATCCCCCGATTCGGCGCCAGCAGGGCGAGGTCGGGATCGCGGCGTTAGAGGATTCTTGAGATTTGTCGGTTTTATTGGACTTCGAGAGGCTTATCGCACCCCGGAAACCCTGGACCTTGCCGATGCGGATAGATACCCGACCCGATGGCTCACAAATCATGATCCCCGAGGTGGGAGATTTGGTTCGCCTGAAGCGCGATGAAGCAGGCCCAATCGTGACCGCCCATGCCGGCGAATGGGGCCGCATCCTGCGCGTCACCACCCGCAATACGCTCGATATCCAGCTTGCCGGCTTCTCCCGCCCGCGCGGGGTCGCTATGGCGCTGGTGAGCGATTTCCCCGCCATCAACGTGGTGCCCTGCGACGGGCGCGGGCTACCGGCCGATGGCAGTCATTGGGGATCATGGGAAGAACGCCGCGGCGGCGCAGCAGCCAGGGCGCATCGCTAGTGGTGCGATTCATGCTGATCTTTCCCGTCCCAAAAATGCCGCCGCACACCAGATCACATCATTTCCCTCATTACTTTTCAGCAGCCGGCCAGAGCCACTACACTCTGAGACTCATGCGCAAGCAGTAGAATTCTGCACGGTTGAAGGCCATTATCCGCGCGGGCTGGCGCTGGCCGCGCTTTCCAGGATTTCGCGGAATAGCCGCGCTGGCAGCCCGCCGCCCGCGACATTATCCATCGGCACGCCATCATCATTGCCGAGCCAAACGCCCATCACCAGGCCACCGCTGATCCCAATGAACCAGGCGTCACGATATTCCTGCGTTGTGCCGGTTTTGCCGATGACCGTACGGCCAGGGGTGGCCGCTGCGCGCCCCGTGCCACGCGCCACCACCGCCGCCATCATGCTGCGCATGGCTTCCATATGCTCAGGGGCGAAGGCGCGTGCAGGGTCGGGGCGCGGCAAGGGCCAGGGGCGGCCTTCGGCCTGCACTTGTGCCACGCCAAAGGGCTCCACCCGAAAGCCGCCATTTGCAAAGGGGGCATAGGCGGCCACCAGATCAAGCAGCGTCACCTCTCCGGTACCAAGCGCAATCGTGCTATCGCGCGGGAAGGAGCCATCCAGCCCGGCGCGCCGCGCAGCTTCCGCCACTTTGCGATAGCCGCCCGCGCGCTGCATCAGCCGCACGGCGGAGGTATTCACGCTATGGGCGAGCGCTTCTTCCACGCTGATTTCGCCGCGTGCGCGCCATTGGCCATTGCTCGGTGACCAGCCGCCAAGATTAAGCGCCGTATCGGCGATCATGTCCTGCGGCCCGATGCCGGCTTCCAAGGCGGCGAGAAAAACAAAGGGCTTGATAGCGCTGCCGGGTTGGCGCCGTGCCTGCGTCGCGCGGTTAAAGGGGCTATTGCGGTAATCCTTGCCCCCCGCCATGGCGCGTACCGCACCGGTTGCGGCATCCAGCGCCACCACGGCGCCCTGATGCACCCCGGCCCGCGCGCCTGGCCCGGCCAGGATCGCGTCAATCCGCGCCTCGGCGGCAGCCTGTAGAATGGGATCAAGCGTGGTGCGCAGCACCAGATCAGCGTTGCTGGGCGCGCGTCCTGCCATGCCATCCTGCACCCAATCGGCGAACCAGCCGGCATCGCGCGAAGGTGCCTGCGTGAAGCGAATAGCCTCAACCGCCTGCAAAGCCTGCGTCGCTGTCAGCGCGCCGGTTTCCGTCATCGCGGCCAGCACTTCCAAGGCGCGCGCCAACGCTGCCCCCTGATTGACGCGCGGATTGATGCGCGATGGTGCCTTGGGCAGCCCGCCCAATACCGCCGCCTGACCCGGTGTCAGCCGCCGCGCCGAGACTCCAAAATAAAGCCGCGCCGCCGCATCCACGCCATAAGTGCCGGCGCCGAGATAGACGCGGTTCAGATAAACCTCCAGCAATTCATCCTTGCTGAAGCGCTGTTCCAGCCAGAAGGCCAGCATGGCTTCCTGTGCCTTGCGCTTCAGGCTGCGTTCCGGTGTCAGGAACAGGTTTTTCGCCAATTGCTGCGTGAGTGTTGACCCCCCTTGCACCACACGGCCCGAGGTGAAATTGGCATGCACCGCGCGCGCCAGCCCAATGGGGTCTATGCCCCAATGGTCGCGAAAGCGCCGATCCTCAATGGCGATGAAGGCGGCCGGCAGATGCGCCGGCATGTCGCGCAGCCTGAGCGTTTCCCCATACAGATCGCCATTGGTGGCAAGCAGTTTCCCGTCTGAAGCGAGCAGCGTGGTAGAAGGCCGGCGCGTTGTCGCAAGCGCCGCTTCCGGGCGCGGCAAATCCCAAGCCAGGATCAGCAAAACCACCGCTGCCGCGATCAGCCCCCAAATTGCCGCGAGGAACCCAAAGCGCAGCAAACCCCAGCGCCGCCGCGGGCGCGCGGCAGGACGTGAGGGGGGGCCGGAAAGACGCGCGCCCAGAGCCTCTCTGGCCTGGCTGCGGGGGGGCGTGCCGGGCCGTTCTGAGGTTCTGGCCCGTGTTGAGGCCATGCGCGTTTCATACCATGCCGGGCGCTTCCGCGAAACGGCGCATTGACGCGGCAGGGCAAGCCCCGGAACATCGGGCAAGTTTCAGGAGCGCCAGGCTTGGCAATGTCTCGTGGCATTTGGGTGATTGGCGCGGCGGTCTTCACCATTGGTTTTTCCACCACCCTCGCCATGCCGTTATTCACCACCTATGCGGCGCGGGATGGCCAAGGCGCGGGCGGGCTTTCCGCCGCTTTCATTGCCTATGCGGCGAGTGCGATCATCTCGGCGCCGTTATTGGGGGGCCTGTCAGACCGGATTGGGCGCAAGCCCTGCGTTCTGGCGGCCCTCGCGCTCACCATCTGCGGCACCATTGCGCTGATCACCGCGCCGGGGCTTGCCGCGCTTGCCTTTGCGCGCGGCATGCAGGGCTTGGCAGTGGGCCTACTTGCCGGTGGGGCGACGGCCTGGGCGGCGGAATTGGCCACGGGGCCGGAAGCCGGGCGGCGCGCGGCGCAGGTGACCACGCTTGCGAGTGCGAGCGGCTTTGCCGCCGGCGGCATCGCCACCATGGCAGCGATAGAAATCTTCGGGCCAGTTGAGCCGCCACTGACCTTCTGGCTGCATATGACGGCACTCGCCACGATCTTCCTGCTGGTGTTCTTCCTGCCGGAAACCAAAACCCCGGCGCGTGTGGCGTGGCTGCGCATGCCAAGTTTTCCGCGCAGCACTTTGCCTCTTTCGCTGAGCATGCTGGCGGCCTGGGCGGTGACAGGCACGGTGATCACCGCCGTGCCGACAGCGCTGACCGAAGCCGGCTATCCGCGCATGGGACCGCTTGCGGTGTGCTTCATGATCCTGGTGGGGGCTTTGGTGCAGCAGCTGATGGCGCGGATTGCAGCGCGCCGCTTGGTGCTGATTGGCTTGCCAGTACTGGTGCTGGGCGCGGGGTTGGTGATGTGGGGGACGCTGCATGCGGCGCTGCCCGCGCTGCTGCTGGGCGGCGCCCTGGTGGGCAGCGCGGCTTATGGGTTTTTGTATATCGGCGGGCTGGCGGGGGTTTCCGAAAAAGCCGGGCTGGACCGCGCCCGCGCGGCGGCGGGCGTTTTCCTGGTGGCACATATCGGCTTTTGCATCCCGCCACTCATGGCAGGCTTCGCCATGGATGCCTTTGGCGCGGGTGCGACGCTGACGGTGTTTTGGTTATTGCTGGCGGGGTTCGCGGTGGCCCTTATGTGGGCGCTGCGCGAAACCCGTCAACAAAACTAACTAAACCAAACCTTCTTCCCGCGCCTTGATCTGCATCGCGAGGTATTTGGAATACATCCGGCATTGCGCAAACGAACCGCCGGTGAACCACAGCCCCTGCTGCGGCGTTTCCATCCACATATTGCGCAATTCCTGATCGGCTTCGTCAAAGCCCCAGACCTTGCCGACACGTTCCGCCACCGAATCACCAAAGAAGCCGCGCACCAGATGATCCTGGCCCTTATAGCCAGTCGCGAGCACCAAAAGCTCTGCCGGCAATTCGCGACCATCCTTCATCTTCATGCCGTTCGCGTTGAATTCGGCGATGTCGTGATACTGGATCAGGCCCACTTCGCGCCGCACCAGCAAATCTGAACAGCCGACATTGAAGTAATAGCCACCCCCACGAGAACGATATTTCAGCGGCCAACCCGTGCCATTATCGCCGAATTCCAGACGGAAGCCGATTTTTTCCAGCCCATCCAGCAAAGGCTTGTCCAATTCCCGCGTCTTGTCTGTCAGGATTTTGTGCGCCTGCTTCATCACTTCCAACGGGAAGGACACATTGATCAGATCGCGGTCTTCCAGAGTCGGTCCCTTACCGTAATAGACGCCATCATAAAGCTGCGCGCTTGGTTCCACATTCACGATCAACGTCGGGCTGCGCTGCACCATCGTCACCTTGGCGCCATTGCCATGCAGATCCTGCGTGATGTCATGCGCGCTGGTGCCGGTGCCGAAAACATAAACCGGCTTGTCCTTCCATTCCGCGCCATTCTTGAAGCCGGAGGAATGCACAACCTTGCCCTTGAAACGATCAAGGGTCGGGATATCCGGCAGGCTCGGCGTGCCGCTGACGCTGGTCGCCATAATGATGTGGCGCGGGCGCATGATGCGTTCGCTGCCATCGGCAAGCCTCAGCCGCGCCACCCAGCACTTCGCCGCCGCATCATATTCAGCGCCTTCGAAGCTCGTTTTGGTCCAGAAATTGATCTCCATCGTCTCGACATAGGATTCGAGCCAATTGGCGATCTTGTCCTTCGGGATATATTTCGGCCAAGTCTTCGGGAAGGACAGGAAAGGCAGATGGTTGCTATGCACCTGGTTGTGCAGCTTGAGGCCATGGTAGCGCAGCCGCCAATTATCGCCGATCCGCGCCATGCGATCCACGATGAGCGTTTCGATATTGAGCGCACCAAGCCAGGCGGCAGCGGTGATGCCGGCATGCCCGCCACCCACAACCAGCACTGCCGGATCATGGCCTTCAAAACGCGCGGCCTCTCGCCGTTTATCCAGCCAATTCGGGCCGTTGAATTCGCGCTCAAAAGCCGGTTCCTCACGCGCTTCGCGCATGCTGTCCACGTCAAAGCCGCGCAGACTATCAAGTGCGGTGGTGAGCACCCAGGCCACCGGCGCATCGCCGGAAGCTTCCGCGCGCTTCAGGCGCAGCAGCGCGGCACCCGTGCCGATCTTGGTCTCAAAGCGCAGCATGGCTTCGATGGTGTCGTCGCCAGCGCGTTCCACAAAGCGCGGCGCGGCGCGTTCTTCATCAATCGCGAAATCCCGCGCGCCGGCTTCCTGCACCGCGGCCAAAAGCGCCTCCACCAGGCCCCCCTGACCGCTCACGGTACGGATACGCCGACCCAGCGCCACAATATCGCGCCAATGGCTGTCACTACGGAATAGCGCGCCAAGCGCTGATTTGTCGCCTGCTGCCAGTGCCGCATTGAAGCGCTTGAGCCAGGCTTCGATGATATGGCCGATACCTTGTTCCGAAATAACCAGCATGTGCTTCCGCCTTCAATCCACCGCGTCCAACCGGGCGCCTTTTCTGGCGTGATCCTAAGCGCCGAAGCGCAACGCCGCAAATCCTGCCTGCGGGCGGATTTCATCCCGGACCGAATGCGCCTATCCTTCACGTTGAAGATGGAGAAACGCTCATGAATGCTTCGCTTGCGGGCAAGGTCGCGCTGGTCACGGGTGCCGGCAAGAATATCGGCCGCGCCATTGCGATGAGGCTCGCCGCCGATGGCGCCGCCATTGTGGTGAATGGCCGATCGGATGAGGGCGCGATCAAGGCCGTGGCCGATGAAATCATCGCCTTTGGCGGCCGCGCCATGGCCTATCGCGCTGATATCTCGAAGCCCGAGGAAGTGGCCGGCATGGCGGCTGCCGTTGCCGCGCAATTCGGGGGCGTGGATATTCTGGTGACCAATGCCGGGCTGCGGCGCCAGACCCGCTTTCTGGATATGTCCTTCTCGGAATGGCGGGAAATTCTCTCGGTAGCACTTGATGGCGCCTTTATCGTGACACAGGCTTTCGCGCCGCAGATGATCGCGCGCGGCGGTGGTTCGATCATCGGGCTATCGGGTATTTCAACCCATGTCGGCACGCCCAATCGGGCGCATGTTTCGGCTTCCAAATCGGGGTTGGAAGGCTTGATGCGCGCCCTTGCCGTGGAATTGGCGCCCCAAGGCATTCGCGCGAATAGCGTCGCGCCTGGTGCGGTGGATACGGTGCGCGGCGCCTCCGCCGGGTCCATGCCGAGCACTTTGGCCGATGCGGGCATACCGCTGGGCCGGCGCGCGAGTGTTGCTGAAATTGCCGATGTGGTGCGCATGTTGGCCGGGCCAGAGGGTGGCTTCATCACCGGCCAGACCATTCACGTGAATGGCGGGGCGTTCCTGACCTGAAACGGGGCTGGGATGATCCGGTTGACCGGATCATCCCATCGGTGGATTGGGCGCTTTACCCCGGCGCATTGCCCCGGGCGTTAAGGCGCAGCGGCACAAAGCGCTGCCCGCCGGCATTTTCCACCGCGAAAAGCCCAACATTGCGGTTCTGCCGACGCAAAAGCTCGATCTGTTCCTGCACTTCTGCCGGCGTTGCCACGCGCTGCTGCTGCACTTCCACAATCACATCACCGGGGCGAAGCTCACGCTCCGCAGCCGGGGTGCCGGGGGTCACTTCCACAATCACCACGCCGCGTTGTTCGGGCTTCAGGTTGAAGCGCTGGCGAAGCTCATCCGTAATGGCCGCAACCCGCAGCCCAAGCCCGGTGAGTTCCACCGGCCCCGGACCGGGAGGAGGCGCCGCCGGTGCCCCTGCCTGGCGCTGTTCCGTTGGCAATTCGCCAAGCGTGACGGTTACGGTTTCTTCCTTGCCATCGCGCCAGATCACGACAGGCACTGAACCGCCCACAGTGTTATCCGCAACAATCCTGGGCAGGGCGCGCATTTCGGGCACCGCCACGCCATTGAAGCGAATGATCACATCGCCCGAGCGGATCCCCGCCTTGGCCGCCGGGCCATCGGCTTGCGCATTCGCGATCAGCGCACCGCGCGTGCCAGCGGGCAGGCGCAGCGCCTCGGCAATGTCATCCGTCACACTTTGGATATTCACGCCAATCCAGCCGCGCCGCACGCGCCCCGCATCACGGAGCTGCGCCACCACGCGCGTTGCCATATTGGACGGGATGGCAAAGCCAAGCCCGGCCGAAACCCCACTAGGCGAGACAATGGCCGTATTGATGCCAATCACCTGGCCGCGCATGTTGAATAGCGGCCCGCCGGAATTGCCCTGATTGATGGAAGCATCCGTCTGGATGAAATCATCATAGAGCCCTTGGCCAATATCGCGCCCGCGGGCCGAGACAATCCCCGCTGTCACCGTGCCGCCAAAGCCGAAGGGATTGCCGATGGCAATCACCCAATCGCCCACTTCCGATTGATCCGAATTGCCAAAAGCAACAGCGGCCAATGGCTTGTCATGCTTGATGCGGAGCACCGCGATATCCGTACGCGGATCGGTGCCCACCAATTCGGCGCGAATGCTGGTTTTGTCCTGCAGGATCACATTGATTTCATCAGCGCCATCAATCACGTGGTTATTCGTGACCACGATGCCTTCCTGCGCATCAATGATGAAGCCAGACCCAAGCGATTGCGCGCGGCGCTGGCGCTGCTGCGGGCCTTCACCCTGGCCCTGGCCGGGCGGGCGATTGCGGTTGAAGAAATCGCGGAAGAATTCCTCAAAAGGGCTGCCCGGGGGCAGCTGCGGCATTTCCGGCGCATTGGGGCGCCCCGCGCGCGGCGTGACATTCTTGGAGGTGGAGATATTCACCACCGCCGGCAGCAATTCCCGCGCGAGCGGCGCGAAGCTTTCCGGCGCGCGTTGCTGCGCCTGGGCGGGGTTGATCAGCGGCAGGGGGGCAAGCGGCGCCAGGGCCATGGCACCAGCAAGAGCAAGATGGGCGATACGCAAGGAAGCTCTCCTCGGGGAATACGTCGTTCAGCCTAGCAGATTGGCGGTATTGACGCGAATTTAAGGCTCTTCACGGCAACGAACTGCGACAAAAAGCGACAGCGTCACAAAAGCTTGAGCAGCCAGGCAAGGCCAATGCCGCCCACCGCGGCGACCAGCCCACCAATCCTGAGCCGCGCCTCGGGCGTTTCAGCCAGGCTTGCCAACATCCGGCGCATGAAGCCGGGGGCAATGGCGTAGGCCAACCCCTCCAGGGCCAGCACAACGGCTATGCCCTGGAGCAGCGCGGTGAAGCTCACCTTGGCGCAGGTGCCGGAAGGCTATTCGGGCTTTCGCGGAAGTAGCGGAAGAATTCCGAATCCGGCGTCAGCACAAGCCGCGTATCACCTTCGGCAAAGGCTTCACGATAGGCCTGCATGGTGCGCCAGAATTGGAAGAAGGCCGGGTCGCGCTGGAAGGCTTCCGCGAAAATGCGGATGGCTTCCTGTTCGCCCTGACCGCGCAGGATATCAGCCTGCGCCTGGGCTTCCGCAATCAACACGGTGCGTTCACGTTCAGCACTTGCGCGCACGCGCTGCGCCACTTCCGCACCTTCAGCGCGGGCTTCGCGCGCCACGCGTTCACGTTCGGATTGCATGCGCGACAGGATGGCTTGCGTGTTTTCGCCCGGCAGATCAGCGCGTCGAATGCGCACATCTTCCACGGCAATACCGAATTGCCGCGCTTCTTCATTCACCTGACGGCGGATTTCACCCATGATCCGGGCGCGATCCGTGGACAGAACCGAAAGCAGCGGTTCATTGCCCAGCACGCGGCGCAAGGATGAGGTGACGATGGAATTGAGCCGGGCGCGAATGCCCGCTTCGGTCGCGCCCACCGTCTGGAAGAAGCGCAGCGGATCGGTGATACGGTAGCGGGTGAAGCTATCCACAATCAGCCGGCGCTGATCACCCAGAATGACTTCTTCGCCCGGCGCGTCAAAATCCAGCAAGCGCCGATCAAAGGTGATGACATTTTGAATGAAGGGCAGCTTCCAATGCAGCCCGGGTTCCTGAATCACCTTGCGCGGTTCACCGAATTGCGTGATCAGCACCTGCTGCGTCTGATGCACTGTGAACAGCGTTGAAGACGCGGTGAAGATTGCCGCGGCAAGAATGCCGAGCAGAATAATGGAGCGGTTCATCGCGGCACCCCCGGACGGTTTTGCATCATGGGCGCGGCGGCCGCTCCCGGTGGTAGCGGCGCGGGTCGCGCTTGAGGTGCGGCGGCAGGCGGCTGTCGCGCGCTGCCGGTTTCACCCAATTGCAGGAAGGGCACCACGCCCTGCAAGCGGTCATCCACAATGACCTTGGGGTTGCGGCGGAAGATTTCTTCCATGGTTTCCAGATACATCCGGCGCGTGGTCACATCGCGCGCCAATTCATAAGCAGAAAGCACGGACAGGAAGCGGGCACTTTCACCGCCAGCACGCGCCACTTGGCTTTCGCGGAAGCCCTGGGCTTCCTGGCTCATGCGCTCAGCCTCACCACGGGCGCGGGGAATGATGTCATTGCGGAAGCTTTCGGCTTCGTTGCGCAACCGCTCACGGTCCGCATTGGCGCGCTGCACATCGCGGAAGGCGTCAACCACCTGGGCTGGTGGGTCCACCTTCTGCAATTGCACCTGCGTCACTTCAATGCCGGCCTTGTATTGGTCCATGATCGCCTGGGCACCGCGGCGCACTTCCTGTTCGATCTGGGCGCGCGCTTCGGTCAGCGCAGGCTGGATAGGGGTGCGCCCGATCACTTCGCGCATCACGCTCTCAGCCGCGGTTTTCACCGTGCTTTCAGGGTTGCGCGTGTTGAATAGGAATTCGCCCGCATCGCGGATGCGCCAGAAGACGGCGACATCAATGTCAATGATATTCTCGTCGCCCGTCAGCATCAGGCTTTCTTCGAGAACATCGCGCGCCGCCATGACGCGCCCACCCGTGATGCCGCCATCCTGTGCGCCGACAAAGCCGATATCCACGCGGTTGATGCGCGTGACGCGCGGCGTAGTGTGACTTTCGATCGGCCAGGGCAGGCGATAATTCAAGCCGGGCTGGGTTGTATGACTGAAGGCGCCAAAGCGCATGACCACGCCCTGTTCATCCGGCTGCACCCGATAAAACCCGGAAAGCCCCCAGCCGACGGCCAGCACAATGCCAATCAGGGCGAAGAGCTTGCCGCCGCCCGCACCACCGCTCGGCAATATGCGGCGAATCGCGTCCTGCGCCTGCCTGATCGCATCATCTATGTCCGGGCCGCGGCCACTCTGGCCGCCACCACCGCCGCCGCCGCCACCGCCACCCGAAGGCGGCTGGCCCCAAGGGCCCTGCGGGCGCGGATTGCCCCAGGGGCTTTGACCGCCACTATTATTGTTATTCCAGGGCATGAAAGGCGTGGCCTCCAGCAGGTGAACGTCAAAAACGAAAGGCCCAAAGCTGGGCGGGATGCTTCAAGCGGGAAGCCAACCCCCATATAGAGGCGAGCGACCTTCCCGGAAAGCAGCTAACAGCGCTGTAATGCCGGGTGGGGCGGATATTGACCATGGGTAGGGGCTTTTCAAGCGATGGCGGATGATTTGGCGGCAGCGGTGACAAAAGCGCTGACGGCGGTGAAGGATCCGGCTTCGGGCCGGGATGTGGTGGCGGCCGGCATGGTGCAAGGCCTGGTGGTGCGGGATGGCATGGTCCATTTCGCGCTGCAGGTGGCGCGGGAAGCCGCCGCCAGCATGGAACCGGTGCGCGCTGCGGCCGAAGCCGCCGCCCGCGCCGTGCCAGGGGTGATCTCGGCCACCGCCGTGCTGACCGCGCATCGCGCCGAAGCAGCGCCCGCCGCCCGCCCGGCCGCCCCGCGCGGCCCGGCCAGCCCTGGGCCCATGCTGCTTTCCGATGTCAGGGCGATCATCGCGGTCGCTTCCGGCAAGGGGGGGGTCGGCAAATCCACCACTGCGGTCAATCTGGCGGTCGCCTTGGCCGCTGATGGCCTCAAGGTTGGGCTTTTGGATGCGGATATTTACGGGCCTTCGCTGCCGCAAATGCTCGGCACCCGCGAAAGGCCGCGGTCAGAGGGCCAGCGCATCATCCCGCTCACCCGCTGGGGGCTGAAGGCCATGTCCATCGGCTTTTTGGTTGAGGAAGAAACACCCATGATCTGGCGCGGCCCCATGGTGATGGGGGCGCTTGAGCAGATGATGGGGCAAGTGGCCTGGGGCCCCTTGGATGTGATGATTGTGGATATGCCGCCGGGGACGGGTGACGCGCAGCTAACCATGTCTCAGCGCGTGCCTTTGGCCGGGGCGGTGATTGTTTCCACGCCGCAGGATGTGGCGCTTTTGGATGCCAGGCGCGGCGTGCGCATGTTTGAAAAGGTCAACGTCCCGGTGCTGGGGCTGATCGAGAATATGTCCTTCTTCTGCTGCCCCAATTGCAACCATCGGTCCGATATTTTCAGCCATGGCGGGGCAAAGCGAGAAGCGGAGAGGCTGGGTGTGGAGTTTTTGGGCGAATTGCCGCTCAAGCTCGAAATCCGGGAACTGGCGGATGCCGGCACGCCGATAGTGATGGCGCGGCCTGATTCGGATGAGGCACAAACCTATCGCCGTATCGCGCGCCGCGTTTGGGAAAAAGCGGCGGCGAAAGCGGATGCGGCGCCGAAGATAGTGATGGAATAGGGTTCGGTTTTCCGCCTGTTTAGTACGTGACCGGTCTTGCACGGTCATGCTTGTCTCCCGCCACCTTCCGCGCCAGGGTGGCGGCATGATTCCAGATATCCCCGCGCCGGGTCAGGCCGCGACGCTTCGGCCCGGCTTGCGCTGGCTGCGCTTTCCCCTGCCCTTTCCGCCTAGCCATGTGAATGTTTGGCTGCTGGAAGATGGGCCGGGATGGCTCGCGATTGATTGTTCCATCGCGTCCGATCCAACGCGCGATTTGTGGCGCGAAGCCCTGGCGGGTGATGCCTTTGGCGGGCGGCCCTTGCATCGGCTGCTGGTGACGCATTTCCACCCGGATCACGCCGGGCTGATGGGCTGGCTTGCCAAGAATCACGGGCTTGTCCCGATGATGACCAAGATCGAATGGCTGCAGGCCCGCGCGCTATTCTTCGATACGGGCGCGGACATGGTGGAACACCAGGCGCGCTTTGCCGAAGCTGCCGGCGCACCGGCCGAATTTGCGGAATTCCTCCGCGCACGCGGGCCGCTTTACGTGAAATCCGTCGCACCGCTGCCGCGTGTTTTTGAAGCTATCGCGGATGGGCAGACGCTCAGCATTGGCGGGCAGCCCTGGCGCGTGATGACCGGCCAGGGCCATGCGCCCGATATGGCCTGCCTATACAATGCGGAAGACCGCTTATTGATCGCCGCAGATCAGATTCTGCCGCGCATTTCGCCCTACATCGGCCTGCATGCCGGTGAACCTGCCGCTGATCCGCTTGGCGCCTTTCTGACTTCCTTGCAGAAATTCCGCGCCCTGCCGGAAGATGTGCTGGTGCTGCCTTCCCATGGGGAGCCATTTTACGGCCTGCATGCGCGGCTGGATTGGCTGGCCGCGCATCACGCGGAACGGCTTTCGCTGCTGATGGATGCCATGGCCGATAGCAGCGCGCATGATCTGCTGCCGGTGCTGTTCCGCCGCCCGCTCGATTTGCGTAATCTTGGTTTTGGGCTGGGCGAGACTCTGGCCCATTTGCGGCGCTTGCAGGTGATGGGCGAAGTGATGGCGGAACAGGACAATGCTGGCGTCATGCGCTGGCGCCGGGCTTGAGGAAGAGGCAATGACCCCAGACGAAACCATCGCGGCCATTCGCGCCGATGCGCGCTTTGCCGCTGCTTCCGAAAAACTTGCCGCGGATCATGCGCGCATGGTGGAAGATTGCATCACGCTGACGCAAATCCCAGCCCCCCCCTTCGCGGAAGAAGAACGCGCGGCCGCCTATCTTGCGATGCTGCGCGATCATGGGTTGGAAGAAGTGGAGCAAGATGAGATCGGCAATGTGATGGGGCTCCGCCGCGGCTTCGGCAATGGCGAGATTTTGGTGATTGCCGCGCATCTGGACACGGTGTTTCCCGCAGGGACGGATGTGCGCGTGAAGCGCGAAGGCACCAAGCTTTTCGCGCCGGGTGTGAGTGACGATACCTGGTCGCTCGCGGTCAATCTTGGCTATTTGCGCGCCCTTGATGCAGCGGGCATTCGCACGCGGCATGATTTGCTGTTTGTGGGTGATGTGGGGGAAGAAGGCCTCGGCGATTTGCGTGGCATTCGGCATCTTTTCACCAAGGGGCGGCATTGCGTGCGCATCCGTGGCTTCCTGACCGTGGATAGCCCGCAGGTGGAAGGCATTGTCAGCGGTGGGGTTGGGTCCAAGCGCTATCGCGTGACTTTCCAGGGGCCGGGTGGGCATTCCTATGCCGCTTTTGGCTTGGTCAACCCCATGTATGCCATGGCGGAATGCGCGCGCGGCTTGGCCGCGGTGAAGGTGCCGGATAGCCCGCCTACTACGCATTGCGTGAGTGTTGTCTCCGGCGGTACTTCCATCAACGCCATTGCCAATCGCGTGATGATTGAAGTTGATTTGCGCTCAGCCTCGGCGGCAGAACTTGCCAAGCTGGATTTGGCCTTTCTTGAAATCGTCGATCTGGCGGTGGCGGCTGAAAACGCTGCGCGTTCCACCACGAATGGTCCGATCACGGCCGAGATCACACCGGTTGGTGATCGCCCGGCGGGGGAAACGCCGGCGGGCAGCCCGATCCGGGCCTTGGCGGCGGCGGCGGTTGCGGCGGAGGGCTATCGGCCGAGTTTTGAATGGTCTTCGACGGATGCGAATATTCCGATGTCGCTTGGCATTCCGGCGTTGAAGATTGGTGCGGGCGGGCGTGGCGGTCGCGCACATTCGTTGGATGAATGGTTGGATGTCGAGCCCACGGAAGCGCTGCGCGGTATGCGTTCCAGCCTTGCTGCCATTTTGGCCATCGCTGGCATGGAAGGGGTGGGCTGACGGGCGGGCATGTGATGCTTGGCTGGACAGCGCCCCATCGCTGGCGATGATGCGCCATATTCGCGCCGAATCGGGCGCGCAGAAGGGGGAAGACGATCATGGCGGGTCATGGGCATGGTGCTGATCATGGCGGTCAAGGCCATAAGGGCGTTGCACTGCTGATTGCCGTTTTGGCGCTGTTTCTGGCGCTGGCGGAAACCGGGGCCAAAGGCGCGCAGACGGAAGCTTTGGCCAAGAATGTAGAAGCCGCCAATCTTTGGGCATTTTTCCAGGCGCGGACCATTCGCCAGACCAATGTGCGCACGGCGGCGGAGCAGGTCACGCTTGATATGGCCACGGCGCCTGAGGGCCAGCGTGCGGCCATGCAGCGTCAGATCGAAGCCTGGCGGGGCGCGGCGACGCGTTGGGAGAGTGAGCCGGAAACCGGCGAGGGTCGGCGCGAATTGATGGCGCGGGCGAAGGCAGCCGAGACGAAGCGTGATACTTCCAGTGCGGCTTATCACAATTATGAAATTGGTTCAGCGGCCTTTCAGGTGGCGATTGTGCTTGCTTCGGCCTCCATCATTACGGGTGTTGGCCTGCTTGCTTTCGTTGCCGGTGGCTTGGGCGTTGTTGGCCTGGTCTTGACCGGCTTCGCCTTCTGGGCCCCTCACGCCCTTCACCTATTCTGAGCTTATGTCTCGGCGGGGTCCGGGGTAACACTGTTACCCCGGCGGGGGTGAAGGGGGCGGAGCCCCCTTGCGTTTTCTGACTTCACAAGCGCCTCGCGCCGGGCCATCAAGTTCTAATCATGACCGCTTCCGCCCCCCTTCTCGCCCCCGAACGCGCTGCCCAGCTTGCCGCTGAATTCGGCCTGAAGCCCGATGAATATGAAAGGGTTTTGGCCATCCTGGGCCGCCTCCCGCGCTTGGCGGAACTTGGCCTGTTCAGCGTGATGTGGTCGGAGCATTGCTCCTATAAATCATCGCGCGTGTGGCTGCGTGAATTGCCGACCAAGGCGCCCTGGGTGATCCAGGGTCCTGGTGAGAATGCCGGCGTGATTGATATCGGTGAGGGTTTGGCTGCCGTTTTCAAAATGGAAAGCCACAACCACCCATCCTACATCGAACCCTATAATGGCGCGGCGACGGGTGTGGGCGGCATTTTGCGTGATGTCTTCACCATGGGTGCGCGGCCGATTGCCAATTTGAATGCGCTGCGTTTTGGCGCGCCGGATGCGCCGCGCATGAAGCGCATCATTGATGGTGTGGTGCGCGGCATTGGTGGTTACGGCAATTGCGTGGGGGTACCGACCGTGGGCGGCGAGGTGAATTTCCACCCGCGCTATAATGGCAACCCTTTGGTGAATGCCATGACGGTCGGCATTGCGCGCGCTGATCGTATTTTCACCGCCAAGGCAACGGGTATTGGCAATTCCGTGGTTTATGTGGGGTCCAAGACCGGCCGCGACGGCATTCATGGCGCCACGATGGCGAGTGCGGAATTCAGCGCCGATTCGGAAGAAAAGCGCCCGACGGTGCAGATCGGCGATCCATTTGCCGAAAAACTGCTGATCGAAGCCTGCATGGAATTGATGGCGACGGATGCGATTGTTGCCATTCAGGATATGGGTGCGGCGGGGCTGACGAGTTCCAGTGTTGAGATGGCCGGCAAGGGTGGCATGGGCATCGAACTTGAAATGGAAGCCGTGCCGCAGCGCGAAGAAGGCATGTCGGCTTATGAGATGATGCTCTCCGAAAGCCAGGAACGCATGCTGATGATCCTGAAGCCGGGCCGAGAGGCCGAGGCTGAGGCGATTTTCCGCAAATGGGAATTGGATTTCGCGGTGATCGGCAAGCTGACCGATACCGGGCGCATCGTGATCCGCCACAAGGGCGTGCTGGAAGCCGATATTCCGCTGGCGCCGTTGGAATCCGAAGCGCCGCTGTATCGGCGCCCGACAGCAGAAACGCCGAAGCAGCCGGTGCTGGCGGCGTCCGCCATTCCCGATCCGGTCGGGATTGAGACAGCTTTGATGACGCTTGTTGCCTGCCCTGATCTTTGCTCCCGCCGCTGGATTTGGGACCAATATGACAGCCTGGTGAATGGCCAGACGGTGCAGCGCCCGGGTGGGGCGGATGCGGCGGTGGTCAGGATTGAAGACCATGACCGGGCGCTTGCGATGACTACGGATTGCACGCCGCGCTATTGCCTGGCGGACCCAGAGGAAGGCGGCAAGCAGGCGGTGGCGGAAGCGTGGCGCAATATCACCGCCGTTGGCGCTTTGCCTTTGGCGATCACCGACAATATGAATTTCGGCAATCCGGAAAAGCCCGAAATCATGGGGCAGTTTGCCTCGGCTGTGCGGGGGATGGCGGCGGCGTGTATTGCGCTGGATTTCCCGGTCGTCTCCGGCAATGTGTCGCTTTACAATGAAACCGAAGGCCGCGCGATTTTGCCGACGCCGGCCATTGGCGGGGTTGGCGTGCTGGAGAACGCCGCGCAGGCGGTGGGGCTTGCCATGCCTTTGTCCGGTGATCTGGTGCTGATTGGCGATACGCAAGGCTGGCTTGGCCAATCACTGTGGCTGCGCGAAATCGCGGGGCGGGAAGAAGGCGCGCCGCCATCGGTAGATTTAACCGCTGAACGGCGAAACGGCGATTTCGTCCGCGCCCGCATCCTGGCGGGCGAGGTTCTGGCCAGCCATGACTGCGCCGATGGTGGGCTGTTGGTGGCTTTGGCGGAAATGGCGATGGGCAGCGGCACTGGCGCCAGGCTGGCCGCAGCGCCGGAAGGCCAGCCCGCCCATGGCTTCTGGTTCGGCGAAGATCAGGCCCGCTATGTGCTGGCGGTGACCGATGGCGCGGCACTGATCGCCAAGGCCAAGGCCGCAGGCGTCCCGGCCCGGCTGATCGGGACAGCCGGCGGGGGGGACTTGGTTCTGCCCGATGGCGCTGCCATATCGGTTTCGAAGCTGGCGGCGGCCCATGAGGCGACGCTGCCCGCATTGATGGGGGAGAGTTAGCAGCCATGGGTATGCAGGCCGCGGAAATTGAGGCGCTGATCAAGGCAGCGCTGCCGGATGCGGAAGTGACGATCGAAGATCTGGCCGGCGATGGCGACCACTACGCCGCCAAGGTTGTATCTTCCGCCTTCAAGGGCTTGCCCCGCGTGCGGCAACATCAGATTGTCTATGCTGCGCTACAGGGCCGCATGGGGGGTGTTCTTCATGCGCTGGCCTTGCAAACCTCTGCCCCGGAATAGGAACCAAGAACATGAGCAACCCGGTTTTTGAACGTATCGACGCCGATATCAAGGCGACCCCCGTGGTCCTTTTCATGAAGGGCACGCCGGTTTTCCCGCAATGCGGCTTTTCCGCCCGCGTGGTCCAAATCCTGTCCCACATGGGCGTGCCCTTCAAGGGCGTGAATGTGCTGGAAGATATGGAAATTCGTGAAGGGATCAAGGAATTTTCAAATTGGCCGACCATCCCGCAGCTTTACGTGCAGGGCGAATTCGTGGGCGGCTGCGATATCATCACCGAGATGTTCCAGTCCGGAGAGCTTTCCGGCCTGCTCAAGGAAAAGGGCGTGGCGCATAAGGCCGACGCCTGAGCCTTCGCCTTACTGAAAAGAAAAACGCCACCTGATCAGGTGGCGTTTTTTATTGGATCAGCCTTCGGTCGCACTGGTCCGCGGGGCGCGGTTGCGATTGGCCTTGTTGCTGCTGCTGCGATTCTGCCTATTGGCCTTCTGGCCTTGGGAAGCGCTGCGGTTGCGCGTGGATTGGCTGCGCTGCGTGGTGCTGGCAGAGGCTTCCGTACCATCAGCGGCACGGCGCGGCGCGGCATCAGCCGGGACTGCGCTGGTCGCGACGATCAGGCCGCCAAGGGCAGCCAGAAGCAAAAACTTCTTCATCATAAAACGCCTTCCTATGTCTCGTGCCGGCTGCCCGGCACGATTCGCCCGCTTCAGGGGGATACCACCGGCCATAGCGGCGCCCCCTTCTCCGTGAACTGACATAGACATGACGATTTCGTCATTTATTCGCGAGCCCAGTGCTCATTCCCCGCTCGCCCTTGCCTTGGCTTCTTCGGCGCTGCCAATGCCGCCATTTGCCTTGGACCATTGCACCGGGTCTTCCAGGAATTTCCGCACTTCCTTGAGCGCGGCTTCGCTGAAATAGGGGCGCTCTCGGCAGACCTCCAGCACATCCCACCAGGTGCAAAGATGGTGAAGGTTGAGTCCCATGCCTTTCATGGTTTCAAAGGAACCGGGGAAGACGCCGTAGTAGAAGACAACGAAGGTATGATCACAAATGGCGCCCGCATCGCGCAAGGCATTCGCGAAACGGATTTTTGATGCACCATCGGTGGTCAAATCTTCCACCAGCAGCGTGCGCTGGCCAACGGGCACTTCGCCCTCGATCAGCGCATTGCGCCCAAAGCCCTTCGGCTTTTTCCGCACATAGGCCATGGGTGCGAGCATCCGGTCCGCGATCCATGCGCCGAAGGGAATGCCGGCGGTTTCGCCACCCACCACCACATCAATCGATTCATAACCAACATGCCGGCCAATCTTTTCCACGCCCAGATCGCAAATCCGGTTGCGCGCGCGCGGGAAGGAGATGATCTTGCGGCAATCAATATAAACAGGACTCTTCCAACCGCTGGTAAAGGTGTAGGGCTCTTCAGGGCGGAAATTCACCGCCTTGATTTCAAGCAGGATGCGCGCGGTGGTGAGCGCCGCGTCGCGGTCCCAGTCGGAGGCATGAACGGCGGGCATGGATAGGGCTCCTCTCTTTCCGGGCTTTGGTAATGCGCTGGGGCGGCGGCGTCCATGACCCCGCCCGAGTCGCCCCGCATTTGGGTGCTGGCTGACCCGCGCGCCGGCACGGCAGCCCAGGCTTTGGGCATTGCTGAGCGGCTGGGTGAACCCTTTCGCCGGGTGGATTTGGCCTGGGGGCAGCTGGCGCGGCTGCCTTTGCCCTTCCCTTCCTTGGCGGGCCTGACGCCAGAAGCCCGCAGCGCCTTCGCACCCCCCTGGCCGGCATTGGTGATTTCCGCCGGGCGGCGCAGCGCGCCGGTCGCACTTTGGCTGCAGCAAAAAGGCGCACGGCTGGTGCATTGCATGCGCCCGGGCTTCGGCGCGGCGCGCTTCGATCTGCTGGTGATTGGCAGGCATGATGCACCCAAGCCCGCCCCCAATATCCTGCCAATTCTGGGCGCGGCGCATCGCATCTCCCCCGAAAAGCTCGCCGCCGCGCGGGCAGAATTCACGGCACTTGCCGCCCTGCCATCCCCGCGCGTGGCACTACTGATGGGCGGGCCGCCGCGTGCCGAGGGCATGGACGCAAGCGTTGCAGGCGCCATCACGACCAAGGTGGCCGGGTTTGCAGGCAGCGTGCTGGCCACCGCTTCCCGCCGCACCGGCAGCCCAGCGGAAGATGCCATGGCGGCGGCGCTGGCCGGGCATCCGCATCGGTTGTTTCGCTGGGGGGACGCGCCGCCCAACCCCTATGCCGGCTTCCTTGCCTGGGCGGATCAGGTGGTGGTGACGGGGGATTCGGTTTCCATGCTTTCGGAAGCGCTGGCCACCGGAGGGCCGGTTTTCATTGCCGATCCAGGCGGGCTTGGGCCGCGCCATAACCGTTTGGCGGAAAGCCTGATTGCGGCGGGGCAGGCGCGGGACTTGGCCGCCGCACCCGTGCCCTTCCCGCGCGCGCCGCTTGATGAAAGTGGGCGCATCGCTACCGAAATCCGCCGGCGCGGCTTGCTGGGCTGAACCGCGCTTTCATGAGGATTTCATACATCCAAGGTGATGGCGCAGGTGATCCGCCGGAAAACTGATCTATGCTGCGCTCAATCCCATAAGGTGCCGCCATGACCCGCAGCCTGAGCCTTGCCTTTTCGCCCCGCTTCATCTGCCTGAGTCTGGCATGCCTGGCAGCGCTCGGCTTTGGGTTGGCGCTGATGATCGCACCAGACTTCTGGACTGGCCTGGGCTTTGTCATCACGGCGGCACTCAGCGCGCTTGGGTTCCGCGACCTGTTCCACCCAACCCATGCCATTCTGCGCAATTACCCACTCGCTGGGCGCCTGCGGTTTCTCATGGAAGAAATCCGCCCCGAAATGCGGCAATACTTCTTCGAAGATGAAAAGCACGGCACACCCTTCAGCCGCGACAAGCGCGCCATTGTCTATCAACGCGCGAAAAAGCAATTGGATAAGCGGCCCTTTGGCACACAATATGATGTCTATGACACGGGCTTTGAATGGTTGCAGCATTCGCTGGCTGCCCGCGCGCCGGCCCACGACCTGCCGCGCATTCTGATCGGCGGGCCGGCCTGCACGCGGCCTTATTCCGCTTCAATATTGAATATCTCCGCCATGAGTTTCGGATCATTATCCGCCAATGCCATCCGCGCCTTGAACCAAGGGGCGAAGCGCGGCGGCTTTGCGCATGATACGGGCGAAGGCGGGCTCAGCCCATATCACCGCGAAGCGGGGGGCGATCTGATTTGGGAAATCGGTTCCGGCTATTTCAGCGCGCGCAATCCGGATGGCAGTTTTTCGCCGGAACGCTTCGCGGAAGTCGCGGCTTTGGATCAAGTGAAAATGGTGGAACTCAAGCTCAGCCAAGGTGCCAAGCCTGGCCATGGCGGCGTTCTGCCCGCGGCTAAAGTAAGCGCCGAAATCGCCGCCACGCGCGGCGTGGCGATGGGCCAGGATTGCGTTTCTCCGCCCGCGCATAAGGCATTTTCCACACCGGTTGAGATGATGCGTTTCATTGCGGAGATGCGGCGGCTATCTGGCGGTAAGCCCGCGGGCTTCAAGCTTTGCATCGGCCATCCATGGGAATTTCTCGCCATCTGCAAGGCCATGGTCGAAACGGGGATTGCGCCTGATTTCATTGTGATCGATGGCGCGGAAGGCGGCACCGGCGCGGCGCCCTTGGAATTCATGGATCATGTCGGCATGCCGCTGCGGGAAGGCTTAAGCTTCGCCCATAACGCGCTGATCGGCATTGGGCTGCGTGATCAGATCAAGCTTGGCGCAAGCGGCAAGATCGCGACTGCCTTTGATGTGGCCCGCGCGCTGGCACTGGGCGCGGATTGGTGCAATGCCGCGCGCGGGTTCATGTTCGCCATTGGCTGCATTCAATCCCTGTCCTGCCATACGGATCACTGCCCGACCGGCGTTGCGACGCAAGACCCCACACGCCAACGCGCGCTGCGCGTGCCGGACAAGGCGCCGCGCGTGCATCAATTCCATGCTGCAACCCTGGAGGCGCTGAATGAATTGGTCGCCGCCGCCGGGCTTGCGCATCCATCCGAATTGCGCGCGGAACATTTCAGCCGGCGCATCGCGCCAAGTGTGGTGAAAAGCTTTGCCGAACTTTACCCGCCGCTCACGCCCGGCGCTTTGCTGACCGGCACGGATGATCCCCGCTTTGCCGAAGCATGGGCCATGGCGGATGCGCATAGTTTTGCCCCGCGCCGCGCGTGAGGGCGTTCTCGCCAAATGACCTGATCCCCGACGCCAACCCCGGTGCTTGGCCTGGTAGCTGAGGCGACCCTGCTGCCCATCGCCAGTGCGCTGACCCGATGCGCGATGCTGCCTTCAGGGGATGGTAGGCGGAAATTGATGTAGCCCATCCGCGCCAAGCGGCAAGAGCACAAGCTGTTGCACGGCGGCAAGTGGCAGCACGCCATAAAGATGCGGAAACAAACCGGGCCTGGAGCCACCACTTGCAGGTTCCCATTTCAACGCCGCACCCAAAGCGTCCGTTGAAACCTCCACCATCAGCAAATCAGCGATGCCCGCGCGATGCTTGGCAGCACTGGCACGAAGCTGTGCTGCCGTTGAAAAATGCAAGAAGCCATCGCGCCGATCATCCGCGCTGCCGTGATAGGCACCAGCCTGTTCCGCGGCGCGCCAATCAGCAGCGCGCACCAATGTGTAAATCAGCTTTTCCATAGATTGTGCATAGACGATCACACCTGCCCGGCAAAGCATGGGATAGACCCGCGACCTTCCTGCTTTACCTTGCGGCGAAATCGCCTAAGCTTCAGGCAAGGCTGCGCCTTCGGGCGGGCGCACCGCCATTTCCAACGCCGCCCGCAGGTTCTTCTGATGCATCCGCTTCCGCTTGCCGGCATTCGCGTTGTCGAATTCTCCCACATGGTGATGGGCCCTACTTGCGGCCTGATCCTGGCTGATCTGGGCGCTGAGGTGATCAAGATTGAACCGCCCGGCAAGGGGGATCGCACGCGCTATCTTGTGGCTTCGGGCACGGGCTTCTTTCCCGCCTTCAGCCGCAACAAGAAAAGCGTGACCCTGGATACGGAGAATGCCAAGGATCTGGAATTGTTGCAGCGCCTGATTGATACGGCCGATGTGGTGGTAGAGAATTTCCGCCCCGGCGGCCTGGCCGCAAAGGGCCTGGGCTATGAGGCGCTTTCAGCGCGCAATCCGCGGCTGATCTATTGCTCGCTCAAAGGATATCTGCCTGGCCCTTATGAGAATCGCACTGCCCTGGATGAGGTGGTGCAAATGCAATCGGGGCTTGCTTATATGACCGGCCCGCCAGGGAGGCCGCTGCGCGCCGGGGCGCCGGTGAATGACATGATGGGCGGCATGTTTGGCGTGATTTCGATCCTTGCTGCGCTCCGCCAACGCGATGCCAGTGGGCGCGGCCAGTATTTGCAGGCAGGGCTTTTTGAAAACGCGGCGTTTCTGGTCTCCACGGCCATGCTGCAACAGGCCATTACCGGCAAGGCGCCGGACCCCATGCCGGCCGGGCGGCGCGCCTGGGGCGTTTATGATGTTTTCAACACCGCCGATGACGAACAGATTTTCATCGGCGTAGTGACCGAACGCCAATGGGAAATTTTCACCCGCGAATTGAATGAGCCAGCACTGAGCAACCCGGATTATGCCAGCAACACCGAACGCGCCAAGCGCCGCGAAACCCTGATCCCGCTGGTGCAATCCTTCCTGCAGAAACGCAACGTCGCGGAGCTTGAGGAAATGTGTGCGCGTGCCGGCCTGCCTTATTCACGCATCGCCAAGCCTTGGGATTTGTTCGAAGACGCCCATCTGCTGGCGAGCGGCGGCTTTCACGAAGTGACGCTGAGCGATGGCAGCCGCGCCAAGGTGCCGGCCCTGCCTATGCAGTTTGGTACAGACCGCCTGCCCTTGCGCCATGATCTCCCAAGCCCCGGGCAGCATAATGCGGAGATTCTCGACCCGCTGCGAAAGGCTGATGGCGCCTGAAGAACCCCGCAGCATTTCAACCCAAAAGGATAGCCACCATGCCGATCTATGCGCTTGATGATCTTGTTCCCCAAACCCCGGGCAAGGGGAAATTTTGGGTGGCGCCCGATGCGCATGTGATGGGCCACGTGATCCTGGCCGAAGATGTGGGGATCTGGTTCGGCGCTGTGATCCGTGGTGACAATGAACCCATCAGCATCGGCGCGCGCAGCAATATCCAGGAAGGTTCCGTGCTGCATTCCGATGTGGGTTTTCCATTGACGATCGGCGCTGATGTGACGGTTGGTCACCATGCCATTCTGCATGGCTGCACCATTGGTGATGGCGCGCTGATCGGCATGGGGGCCACGGTGATGAATGGCGCGCGCATTGGTGCGGGCAGTATCATTGGCGCCGGTGCCTTGGTGACGGAAGGCAAGGAAATCCCTGAACGATCCCTGGTGATGGGCACACCGGCCAAGGTGATCCGCGCGCTTGATACGGAAACGGGTGCGCGCCTGCTGGCTTCAGCCGCGCATTATGTGGATAACGCGCGACGCTTCGCCCGCGGCTTGCGGCGGATTGATTAGGGGGTCTAAGGCGGCCCTTCAGCTTGCGTCTATCTGCAAGCCTTCCTTCTTGATCACCTCAGCCCATTTAGTGATTTCGCTGGCAACGAAAGCACCGAATTGCTGTGCGCTGCCGATCATCGGCATGCCGCCCAATTCTTCAAAACGCTTCACGGTTTCCGGCATGGCGAGCATCGCCATCACATCGGCATTGATGCTGTTGATGATCTCGGCCGGCATGGCGGCCTGGCCGAAAACACCGAACCAGGTATTCACTTCGTAATTCGCCAGTTCCGGCATGGTTTCGCGCATCGCCGGCACATTGGGCAGCAGTGGATGGCGTTCCTTGCTCGTCACCGCCAAGGCGCGTACGCGACCGCCCTGGATATGGCCCATGATGCCGGTCAGGTTATCAACCAGGAAGGTGACATTGCCGGCGAGCAATTCAATCTGCGCCGGAGCCGATCCGCGTGTTGGCACATGAATGGCTTGCGCGTTCAGCATTTGCAGAAACAGCACCGGCGAAAGATGCGTGGATTGGCCCACACCCGTTGAGACATAGGGTATTTCGCCCGGCTTGGCGCGCAGCATGGCGGCAAGTTGCGCCACATTCTGCGCTGGCACGTTATTGTTCACCACCAGCACATTCGGCCCCGCAATGGTGCCGGCGATGGGTGCCAATTGCTCTGGCCGATATTGCAGGTTGCGGAACAGCGAATAGCCGATGGCCTGCGGGCCGATATTGCCCATCAGCAGCGTGAGGCCATCTGGGCGCGCGCGCACGGCTTCCACGGTGCCGATGGTGCCGCCAGCGCCGGTGCGGTTTTCCACCACCACCGGCGTGCCCCAGCGCGGCTGGAGAAACTGCGCCAGCAGCCGGCCCATGATATCCGTGGTGCCGCCAGCCGCAGCGGGGACAATGATGCGCACTTGCCCCGGTGGGCGCCAGGATTGCGCGCGGGCCAGCGCGGGCGCGGCTAGAAGCGGCAGGGCAAGGGCGGCGCGGCGAGAGAGATTGGTCATTGGGGTCCTCCCTGAAATTCTTCGGCGTAGAATGCCGCCGAAAAGCTCTTTGGGGAAGGCTTCACCCCTGGCGGAGCGCCGCCATCACCCGGGCCAACCCTGCCTCCCAAGGCGGCAACGTCACGCCGAAAACGCGGGCGAGCTTGCCATTATCCAGCCGGCCATCCGCTGGGCGCCTGGCTTTGGTTGGGTAATCAGCGGTCGTGATGGCATGGACCTTGGGGCGCGGGCCGCCATGCCGGGCGGCTTCAGTGAAAATCGCCTCGGCAAAGCTGTGCCAATTTGTGAAGCCGCCGCCGGTGGCATGATAGGTGCCGGCAAAATCATCGCGCCAGCCTTCGCCCCGGATGCGGCCCAGAATGGCGGCAATGGCATCGGCCAGATCGGGCGCTGCAGTCGGGCTGCCCCATTGGTCCGCCACAACGCGGAGTTCCGGGCGCTGTTCGCCAAGCGCCAGCATGGTGCGCAGAAAATTCTTGCCCATGGGGCCAAAAACCCAGGCGGTGCGCAGCACAATGCAGCGCGGATTGGCCGCCTGCGCCGCCCATTCGCCCGCAAGCTTGGTGCGGCCATAGGCGCCAACTGGATTGGGCAAATCACTTCCCAGGTAGGGCGCGCCCTTCAGACCATCAAAAACATAATCCGTGGAAATCTGGATGATCGGAATGCCCGCTTCGCGCGTGAGCTGCCCAAGCAAGGCAGGCCCCAGCGCATTGGCGCGAAAGGCGCCCACTTCATCATCTTCCGCCGCATCCACCGCGGTCCAGGCGGCGCAATTCACCACTGCATCGGGCTTCAGTGCGTGAAACGCCTCAGCCACCGTTTCAGGCTTGTCGAATTCAAATTCTGGCTGGCCGACCAACAGCGCCTCAAAATCTTGCGCTGGCAGCGCGGCTTCAAGCCCTGTCGCCAATTGCCCGCCACGACCGGTGACCAGGATGCGGCGCATCACCAAGACCCTTTCGGGAAGGGTGGCGGAATATCGGCAAGGCGTGGCGCCTTGCGGTCCTTGTCAGACAGGATCGGGTCCTTCACCGGCCAATCAATGCCAAGCGCTGGATCATTCCAGGCAATACCGGCATCGGTTTCTCGATCATAATAGGCGTCAACCTTATAGAGCACCTCGGTATCTTCTTCGAGCGTCACAAAACCATGCGCAAAGCCCGCGGGGATCCAGAGCTGCTGCCAATTCGCCGATGAAAGTTCGCACGCCACATGCTGGCCGTAAGTGGGCGAGCCTTCGCGAATATCCACGGCTACATCCAGAATGGAACCGCGCACCACGCGCACCAGCTTGCCCTGGGCTGTGGGTGGGCGTTGGAAATGCAGGCCGCGCACCACGCCCTTCTGACGTGATAGCGAATGATTATCCTGCACGAAATCTGCGGTGATCCCATGGGCGGCCAGCGTACGGTGCGACCAGACTTCGCTGAAAAAGCCACGCTCATCGCCAAAGCGTGCCGGTTCAATCAGGATCAGATCAGAAATGGCAAGGCGTTCTGATTTCACGCCAGCCGCCCCTCAGCGAGGTCGCGCAAATAGACCCCATAAGCGGTCTTGCCCAAACGATCCGCCTGGGCACGCAGTGCCGCCGCATCAATGAAGCCCATGCGAAAGGCTATTTCTTCTGGGCAGCCCACTTGCAGCCCCTGGCGTTCCTGCACGGTCTGCACGAAAAGGGCCGCTTGCAGCAGGGAGCCGGGCGTACCGGCATCAAGCCAGGCGCAGCCACGGCCCAATTGCTCAGCGCGCAGTGATCCATCCGCCAGATAGACCTTGTTCAGATCGGTAATTTCCAACTCGCCGCGCGCCGATGGCTTTAAATCATGCGCCATTTGCGTCACGCGCTTGTCGTAGAAATAAAGCCCAATCACCGCCCAATCGGATTTCGGCTTGGCGGGTTTCTCTTCGATGGACAGCACGCGCCCGGCGGCATCGAATTCCGCAACACCATAGCGTTCCGGATCGGCCACGCGATACCCAAAGACCGATGCTTGACCATTTAGCGCATTCGTCGCTGCCGCCTTCAGGCTTTCCACCAGCCCATGGCCATAGATGATGTTGTCGCCCAAAGCCAAAGCGCAGGCTTCGCCGCCAATCCATTCCGCGCCGATCTGAAAAGCTTGCGCAATGCCATCCGGGCTCGGCTGTTCGGCATAGCTGATGTGAACGCCGAATTGCGAACCGTCACCCAGCAAGCGCTTGAATGCCGGCAGATCAGCCGGCGTTGAGATCAGCAGAATATCCTTGATGCCTGCCAGCATCAGCGTGCCAAGCGGATAATAGACCATGGGCTTGTCATAAACGGGCAGCAATTGCTTGGAGGCTGCCAGCGTCATCGGATGCAGGCGTGTGCCGGACCCGCCGGCGAGCAGAATACCCTTCACGATTTCACTCCCCCAAGCCTTTGGCCCGCATAGCGTTTGTCGCGGATTGGCCGCCACCAGGCTTCATTGTCCAGATACCAGCGAATGGTCTGATCAAGCCCGGCCTCAAAATCATAGCGCGCCTTCCAGCCAAGCGCTGCTTCCGCACCGCTTGGGTCCATGGCGTAGCGGAAATCATGGCCGGGGCGATCCTTCACATAGGTGATGAGGCGTTCGCGCGGGCCGGCAGCATCCGGGCGCAGCCTGTCCAGCGTGCGGCAAATGGCCTGCACCACTTGCAGATTGGTCCGTTCCTGGCGCGGGCCGATGCAGTAAGTCGCACCCGGCACACCGCGCATCAGCGCCAGTACCAGGGCTTCGGCGTGATCATCCACATGAATCCAATCGCGGATATTCGAACCATCGCCGTAAACGGGCAAAGCCTGGCCTTCCAGCGCATTTAGTGTCACCAGCGGAATGAGCTTTTCTGGGAACTGCCACGGCCCATAATTATTCGTGGTATTGGAAACAAAGGATGGAAAGCCATAAGTATGCTGCCAGGCGCGCACCAAATGGTCAGACGCGGCCTTGGAAGCGGAATAAGGGCTGCGCGGATCATAGCGCGTATGCTCATCGAAGGGCGCGTCAACAGCGCTTTCGAGCGAACCAAAAACCTCATCCGTCGAGACATGGTGGAAGCGGAAATCAGCCTTGGCGCTGGCTTCCAGCCCTTGCCAATATTCCCGCGCGGCTTCCAGCAGCACCTGCGTGCCGACAACATTGGTGCGGATGAATTCCGCCGGGCCATCAATGGAACGATCCACATGGGATTCGGCAGCCAGATGCATGACGCGCGCCGGCTTGAAGCGGGTAAAGGCATCGCGCATCGCGGCCGGGTCGCAAATATCCAGCGGCAGATGCTGATGGCGCGGCGATTTCAGCCAATCGCCGAGAGATTCAGGGCTCGCGGCATAGGTAAGTTTATCGATATTCACCACGGTGGCATCGGTGCTGGCCAGTAAATGCCGCACCACTGCCGAGCCGATAAACCCCATACCACCTGTCAGAAGAATGACCATGAAGCGCCCCGTCGCCTAAGAATATCCGGATAGAATTCCTTCCGGAACATTCCATTGTGTCAGAAGCATGGCCGCTATGCGGCCAGCTTCCATCAGGTATTCATCGCGTCGAAGAAATCCTGATTGGTCTTGCTGTATTTCAGCTTGTCCAACAGGAATTCCATCGCATCCTGCGTGCCCATCGGGTTCAGAATGCGGCGCAGCACCCACATCTTGGAAAGCGTGCCGCGATCCACCAGCAATTCTTCCTTACGCGTGCCGGATTTGGTGATGTCAATCGCGGGGAAGGTGCGCTTATCGGAAAGCTTCCGATCCAGCACGATTTCGCAATTGCCCGTGCCTTTGAATTCTTCGAAAATCACTTCATCCATGCGGCTGCCGGTATCAATCAGCGCGGTTGCGATGATAGTCAGCGACCCGCCTTCTTCGATATTGCGCGCCGCGCCGAAGAAGCGCTTCGGGCGTTGCAGCGCATTGGCATCCACACCGCCGGTCAGCACCTTGCCGGATGATGGCACAACGGAGTTATAGGCGCGGCCCAGGCGCGTAATGCTATCCAGCAAAATCACCACATCGCGCTTATGTTCCACAAGGCGCTTGGCTTTTTCCAGCACCATTTCGGTCACTTGCACGTGGCGGGTCGCCGGTTCATCAAAGGTGCTGGCCACAACCTCACCACGCACGGTGCGGGCCATATCCGTCACTTCTTCGGGCCGTTCATCAATCAGCAGCACCATCAGGAAGACTTCGGGATTATTCGCCGTGATGGATTTGGCGATATTCTGCAGCATGACGGTTTTACCCGTGCGCGGTGGCGCCACAATCAAGGCGCGCTGGCCCATCCCGATCGGCGAAATCAAATCAATGACGCGATGGGTATTATCCTTGGTCGGCCCCTTGGCGACGCTTTCAACCTCCGGATTTTCCATCTTGAGGCGACGGTTTGGATACAGCGGCGTTAGATTATCGAAATTGATCCGGTGGCGCAGGCTTTCCGGATCTTCGAAATTGATCGCATTGACCTTGAGCAGAGAGAAATAACGCTCCCCATCTTTCGGTGCGCGAATCTGGCCTTCCACCGTATCGCCGGTGCGCAAGCCAAAGCGGCGCACCTGGGCGGGGGAGACATAAATATCATCGGGCCCGGGCAAGAAATTCGCCTGCGGGCTTCGCAAATAGCCAAAGCCATCGGAAAGGATTTCAAGCGTGCCTTCCCCGAAGATCGCCTGATCATTATCGGCGAAGGTCTTCAGGATCGCGAACATCATATCCTGCTTGCGCAGTGATGACGCATTTTCGATTTGTAATTCCTCAGCAAATGCGAGGAGGTCCGCGGGGCTTTTCGCCTTAAGTTCTGAAAGATGCATTGGGTGCCTTGGCGTTCCGTGAGGCTTGAGAAATCGGGACCCGAACCGCGGTGCGGCGCGCCCAAATGGGCGGCTTGACCGATGTTGCCGGATGCAAACCGCCTAGAGCGGTTTCCGTTCACGTTGGTTCACGGAAACCGCTCCCGACCTAAGTCTGGTCGCATTTTCCGAGTCGCCAAGTGTTTCCACTTGTCTAGAAAATGCTCCGAGGCGGCGCATCCATGAATGTCCCGTTAACGGGTAGAAGGGAGATGCGGCAGCGCCGATCAGGGATCAGCGGGACCGCTAGAGGAAGGACCTTTTATGTATGAAGCCCGCGGCCCCGCGTCAACTCCGAGATCAAAATGGCTTCACGATCACCATAATGACAATCAGGATCAAAAGCAGCGTCGGCACCTCATTGGCAATGCGCCAGGACCGCTCGCTCCGCGTATTGCGGTCTTCGGCGAAAAGCCGTCGGGCGCGGGCCAAATCCATGTGAAAGGCGGTCATGGCCAAAAGCCCGAAAAGCTTGCCGTGCCACCAGCCGGCACGCCAATCCACCACGCCCGGGGTCAGGATCAACAGCAGCCCGAAGACCCAGGCAGCGATCATCGCCGGGTTCATGATGGCGCGCAGCAGGCGCCTTTCCATGATCTTGAACAGCGCCACCTGCGCGGAACCAGGCGCCTGTTGTGTGTGATAGACATAAAGCCGCGGCAGGTAGAAAAGCCCTGCCATCCAGGCGAAAACGCTGATCAGATGCAACGCCTTGGTCCAGGCATAAAAGGGGGCCAGAGCCTCAATCACCATAGGTCATTCATCCTTTCCAGCAGGGACCGGCATTAAGCGCGGATGCGGCCCATCTTCCAGCCGCCAGCGCGCCAATACCGCGTCCCGCACGCGCGCGCGCACCACCTTGCCCTGCGCATTGCGGGGCAATTCCGGCAGGCTGACCCAGGCGCGGGGGCGTTTATGACGCGCCAATTGTTCCACCAAGGGTAGTGCCGCAGCTTCCCAGCCGGAAGCCAGGCCGTCCGCAACCGCGATGATGACTTCGCCCCAGTAATCGGAAGCCAGGCCCAGCACGCAAATCGCTCGGCCCTGGCCGGCTTCTTCCAGCACCATTTCGATTTCGGCTGGGTGGACGCGATAGCCGCCGCTTTTCATCACATCGGAAGCCCGGCCCGTCAGGCGCAGCCGGCCTTGCCCATCCAGCGCGCCCAAATCCCCAGTGCGATGCCAGGCGCCGGCGGGGCGGGGCACCAGCCCATCCGGCCCGATCATGCCAATATTCATATGCCTGGCGCGCAGCCAGATATCGCCGGATTCGCCAGATGGCAGGCTTGTGCCAGCCTCATCGCGAATAGCGATTTCAACGCCGGTCGCGGGCCAGCCGAGGTTGGCGCCAAGCCCATCATCCTCTTCCGCCATGGCTGCGGCGACATCGGGGCCTTCCAAGATGGTGATGGGGTTAAAGCATTCGCTCATGCCATAGGTCACGCGCACCACCGGGCCGAATTGCGCCGCGGCACGGGCGTAAAGCTCGCGCGTCAGGGTTTGCGTGCCGCAGAAAATCACCTTCAGCCCAGGTACGGCCTGGCCAGGGAACAAGGCCAAAATCTTGGCCAGCACGGTGGGCGGGGCGAAAATTGCGGCCAGCGCGGGGGCGGCGAAAACAGGCGCAATGCGTTCTGCCCGCACGCCATCCTGCAAGACAACTTCGCCACCATGATCAAGCCAGGCATAAGTGATCAGCGCCGCGCCATGGGTGAAGGGCGTCATCAGCAGCACGCGTTCACCCGGCTGCGGTGTGAAGGGCAGCACGGCGCGTTGCAGGATATTGGCGAGGTACCGCCCGCCATGGCTATGCAGAATGGCCTTTGGCTTGCCCGTGGTGCCAGAGGTGAAAATGATCCTCCCCCAGGCATCGGATGGCACGGGCGGCAGCGGCGTGAAGCTGTCATCCGGGGCGACATCTTCCAAGGCGAGCGGTTCAAACCCAAGCCCCGCCAGCCGCGCGCAGAATGCTTGCGGCGCCACGATGCGCTTGAAGCCAGTCAATTCCGCATACCAGCCCAATTCCGCATCGGTGGACCCGGTATTGCAGGGCGTTTCCGCCACGCCGGCCATGGTCAGGCCATAGCTGACCCAGGGCGCATCGCAGCCATTGGGGACAAAAGTGGCAACCGGTTGGCCGGGCTTGAAACCCTCAGCCATCACTCGCCGCGCCAGACCATGGGCGCGGGCGGAAAGCGCCGCATAGGTGATGCTGGCGTCACCATCCGTGATCGCGATGCGGGGCCCGAAGCGCCGCGCGAGGGTCAGAAGGTCCGAGGACCAGGGAATACCATCCTGCATGGCGGCAAAGTCTCGCCTGTCGGGGCGTGCGTCAATGCGGGGCTTGATTGCTGGGCGTGGTTCGGGCGGGATGGGGCGAAGGAAGGAAACACCGCCATGGAATCGCTTAGCTCACCAACCCTGCCGCAAGGCATCCGTTCTCGCTTTCTGGAAGGCATCAATGGGCTTCGCGTGCATGTGCTGGAAGCTGGGCATGAAATGCAGGGCCGGCCATGCCTTTTGCTGCTGCATGGCTTTCCGGAACTCGCCTATTCCTGGCGGCATGTAATGCTGCCCTTGGCGGCGATGGGGTATCACGTGGTGGCGCCGGATCAGCGCGGCTATGGCCGCACTACGGGGTGCGATACGGAATATGATGCTCCGCTGGCGCCGTTTCGCCTGACCAATCTGGTGCGGGATGCGCTGGGCGTGGTGGCCGCGCTTGGTTACCGCGACGTGGCGGCGGTGATCGGGCATGATTTCGGATCTCCGGTAGCTGCCTGGTGCGCGCTGACCCGCCCTGATGTGTTCCGCCGCGTGGCGTTAATGAGCGCACCTTTCGCCGGTGGGCCGGATTGGCCAAAGCCAGGGCAGCAATCCAGCGGTTCTTCCGCCATGCCGGGGCTGGATGAGGCTTTGGCCGCGCTGCCGCGCCCGCGCAAACACTACCACGCCTATTACGCCACACGCCCGGCCAATGCGGATATGATGGGCGCGGCGCAGGGGCTGCACGCCTTCATGCGCGCCTATTACCACCACAAAAGCGCCGATTGGGCGGCGAATAAGCCGCATCATTTGCGCGATTGGTCAGCCGAGGAAATGGCGAAGCTGCCCACTTACTATGTGATGGACCGGGCCGAGACCATGCCGGAGACCGTCGCGCATGAAATGCCAAATGCTGCCGAGGTCGCGGGCTGCGCCTGGATGACGGAAGCGGAAATGGCGGTTTATGCCGAAGAATATGGCCGCACCGGTTTTCAGGGCGGGCTCAATTGGTATCGCACCCGCTTCGCGCCGGAAGTGAATGCGGATTTGGCGCTTTTTGCCGGGCGCAGCATTGATGTGCCTTCGATCTTTATCGCCGGCGCATCAGATTGGGGCGTGTTTCAAGCGCCCGGCGCCTTTGAGCGTATGCAGGGCATTGCCTGCACACGCATGGCGGCGGCGCATCTTGTACCGGGTGCCGGGCATTGGGTGCAGCAGGAACAACCCGCGCGCACGGTGGAATTGCTCAAGGAATTGCTGGCGCGTGAGGCGGTATGAGGCTTTCGGCATTCACCGGGCTTGGTAGATAGGCGCCATGAAAGACGCCGCCGATGCCGCGCTTGCCGCGCAATATGATGCCTATCCCTACCCCCAGCGGGACCCGCGGGATGAGGCCAAGCGCCTGATCATCGGCAGCCCAAGCCATTTGCGCGAAGTGGATCATTGGATTTTCGGCGCCCGCCGCCCCGCCAGCCAACCACTCCGCGCCCTGGTCGCCGGGGGCGGGAGTGGCGATGCCACTGTGATGCTTGCGCAGCAAATGACGAATGCCGGGCGGGCGGGGGATGTCACCTGGCTCGACCGTTCAGCCGCCGCGCGGCGCGTGGCGGAAGCGCGGGTTGCGGTGCGCAAGCTCGGCAATATTGTGTTTCAGGAAGGGTCTTTGCTGGACCTACCGGGCAGCGGGCTTGGGCCTTTCGACTATATTGATTGCTGTGGCGTGCTGCATCATTTGCCGGACCCGCTTGCGGGTCTCAAGGCGCTGGTTTCAGCCCTGGCGCCGGGGGGTGGCTTGGGGCTCATGGTCTATGCGCCGCATGGGCGCACAGGCGTTTATATGGCGCAGGATGCGCTGCGCCTGCTGGCACCGCCCGATGAAACCCCGGCAGCGCGGGTGGAGGTGGCGAAGCGCCTTTGGCGGCAAATGCCGGAAACCGCCTGGTTGCGCCGCAATCCCTGGATCACGGATCACGAAAAGGGCGGCGATGCCGGGCTTTATGATCTGCTTTTGAACCCGCGCGATGTTGCCTTCACCATACCAGCCTTCAATGCGCTGATCGAAGCGGCAGGATTGCGGATTGTGTGCCTGGTTGAACCGCTGCGTTATGATCCGATTTCCTATCTTTCCGACCCCAAGCTGCGCCCGCGCATTGAAGCGATGGATGTGGTGCAGCGCGCGGCCTTGGCCGAAGCGATCACCGGCAATATGGGCGTGCATATCGCCTATTGCGTGCGTGCCGAAGCGCCGGTGATCACCGCCCCCTGGGATGATCCCGCCGCCATTCCGTGCCTGCGTGAATTGGATGGCGCGAAGCTCGCCGCCGGCCTGCCGCGCGATGGTGTGCTGCGCGTGAGCTTTGATGGGCTTTCCGTGCCGGTGCCTTTGCCGCGTTTGGCAAGCGCGATCCTGTCGCGCATTGATGGCAAGCGTTGCATTGGCGAGATTGGCGATGAACTGGCGCAGAATGGCACAGCGCGGGACGTTTTCGCGCGCGAATTCCAAGCGCTGGTAGCAGCGCTGGAAAAGACCAATCGGCTGCTGATCAGCGCGCCATAAAGGAGCCGCTGACGGCGCAACGTTTAACCCTCCCGCGCCTGCTGCGTGCCGCGGCAGGAGATCAGCATATTGCGGGTATGGGTGCTGGTGTAATTGCCCCCACCGGCGGAGCCGGAGCGAATATAGCCGCCAGAGCGATTGCGATCCGTATCGCGGGCAAGAATATCGTAGCCCTTGGCGCCGCAAATCTCCCCAGCGCGTTCCATGCAGGCGCCCCAGTCGCGCCAAAGCCCGCCGCAATCCACCGCATGGGCGGCGCGACCATCCGGCGCATAGGTCTGGGTGGCGGAAGCGCAGCCGAGCAGGATCGGCAGAGCAAGCAAGGGGGCGAGGCGGGGCATGGGGGTTCTCCCAGGCAGGTGCAAAAGATACAACCAAGAATAGAACAACAAAAGCTTATCTGCAACCTACATTCGTATCATGCCCCCGGAACACACCCTGTTCTGTCAGTGAAAAATCCGCCCCGCATCAATCACGATGGTTTGGCCGGTCATGGTTTCTGTCCGGCACATGGTCACCACCATATCAGCGCAATCATCTTTATCAGCGGCTTTATGCAGCAGCGATGTTGCGGCGGAGCGTTCGATCTGCTCGGGCCGCAGGTTGGCGGTGGCGCGGGTGCCTTCCAGCAGTCCCGGGGCGACGCAATTCACCAGGGTTTCCGGCGCCAATGCCACGGCCATGCAGCGCGTCAGGTGGATCAGCCCGGCCTTGGACACCGCATAGGCGATGGAGGACCCGGTCGGCCCCAGCCCTGCGACTGAGGAGATATTGACGATCCGCCCTGCGCCGCTGGCCTTCAACGCGGGTGCTGCCGCCTTGATCAGCCGCATGGGTCCCGTGAGGTTCACCGCCATGATTTTTTCCCAGAGTTCGACAGTCAGGCTGTCCAAATCCTGGAAGGGTACGGATTTGTTGAAGGCGGCGTCATTGATCAGGATATCGAGTTGCCCGAAGCGTGCCGTGACGGCCGCGACCAGGTTTTCGACTGTCACGCCATCGGTAATGTCGCAGCCAAAGGCAGCCGCGTTGATTTGGTATTGGCTGGCAAGGTCTCGTGCCACGCCTTCTGCCTGGTCCTTGCTTTGCGCGTACATGACGGCGATGTGCACGCCTTCACGTGCAAGCGCGTGGCAGATGCGTTGCCCGAGCCCGCCATTCCCGCCTGTGACCAGTGCGACTTTGCCTTTGAGTTCCATTTCGCGTTTCCCCTATGAGGCGGAGAGATTGCGACTGGCGCGCCCTTGGGGCAAGGGCGCCCCAAGTATTGGCGGGGTCCGGGGTGGCAGGATATTGCTTTGGCGCGCAGCCGCCACACCAACCCTGCGCGCGCCGCTGGCCTTCGCCAGCGGCCACCCCGGCGGAGCGCGAGGCGGCGCCTCGCTGTCACCCTCTCCTAACGACGTAATCTCCAGCCTCAAGCGCTGCAATAATCGCATCCCCTTGGGCGGTGTCGCGCACTTCGATCATCAGTTCCAATTCCGCGCTTTGCACGCTGGGCGCCGCGAAAAGCCGTTGGTGGCTGACTTCGATCACATTGCCGCCGGCGGCTGCCACGCGGGTTGCGATATCGGCCAGCACCCCGGGGCGGTCTGGGATATCCAGATGCAGGCGCAGGATGCGCCCATCTCGGAGCAGTTCGCGGAGCAGCACATTCGCCAGGATCCGCGGGTCAATATTCCCGCCGCAGACAATGGTGCCGACGGTCTTGCCCGCGAAGCGTTCCGGGAAAGCGAGGATGGCGGCGAGCCCTGCCGCGCCGGCACCCTCGGCGAGTACCTTGGCGCCTTCGGCGAGCAAGACGATGGCCTGTTCCACCGCGCGTTCCGGCACAACCAGTACTTCGATGCCAAGGCGCTTCAGGATGGCGAGTGGCGCCTCCCCCACATCGCGCACTGCGATGCCTTCCGCGATGGTTGGCCCGCCGACTTGCACCGGCTTGCCGGCCAGGCGTTGCGCCATGGCGGGGTAGAATTCCACCTCCACCCCAAAAACCGGCATGCCGGGGCGGAGTTCTGCGGCGGCGATGGCCGCACCTGCGCAAAGCCCACCGCCGCCGACCGGGATCAC